>NZ_CP162130.1:2787500-3087500 GCF_040833975.1 Leptospira sp. WS92.C1 | reverse complement strand
ACATGGAAAGGTTGGGACGAAGAATCACGTTTCCTCCGATTCCGCCGTCGCCTCCGTCGGGTCCGCCGAATTCAACATACTTTTCTCTGCGAAAATGTACGGAACCGGCCCCGCCGTGTCCGGCGTAAACTTCTATGGCAACTTCGTCTACAAAGGATTCCATGATATTTGAATATTCTAAATTCTTAAACTACTCTTAAAAACAAAAAACCGCAGAGTCCGGACCCAGAAACGGGCAGGAGACTGCGGTTCATCCGGTTTGAGATTGAATATGAAAGGTTATTCCGGGTAAACGGAAACCTGCATTTTCAACTTGGAAACCATTTCGAACTTTACTTTTCCGTGAACAAGAGCAAAGAGAGTATGATCTTTTCCAAGTCCAACGTTATTGCCCGGACGAAACTTAGTTCCTCTTTGACGAACGAGAATGTTTCCGGCGAGAACGGATTCTCCGCCGAATCTTTTTACTCCGAGTCTCTGGGAATTCGAATCCCGGCCGTTCTTAGAGGATCCACCACCTTTCTTATGTGCCATCTTCTGGTACTCCTATCAGTTCAATTTCTTTCGGATATTGGTTCTTCAGGTTTCTAAGGCCCGAAAGAATCAAATCAAAACTATTATGAATTAAAACACTGTCTTTGGGAAGAATCTCAAACCGAAGATATCCGTCGCGGATCTCAGCGGGTTGCACGTTGCCGGTTTGGAGAAGGTGCAGATAAAGAGTCTGAACCAGGACCGAGACGGCAGAGCAGAGAAGATTCTCACCTTTTTTTCCCAAGGAAGTTGGGGAATGTCCCTCACTTTCCAAGGAAGAATACAAATCCTCTTTGCGAGTGATCCGAATGGCGATCAAACCGCAGAGAGGGAAACGACCTTAACTTTCTGAAGTTGTTGTCTATGACCCCAAGCTTTTTGGTAGTTCTTTCTTCTTTTGTAAACGTAGGCGTGAATCTTATCCCCTTTTACGTCTTCCAGAACTTTCAGGGAAACACGAGCGGTTTTGAGCTCGGGTTGGCCGATATGAACTTTATTGCTGGATTCTGCGAAAAGAAGAACTTTCGCGTCAAAGGATTCGCCCGCATTTTTGCCGGTTTTTTCGGTCAGGAATTCCTGATCCTGGGTTACCTTGTATTGTCTGTTTCCAACTGAAATAATAGCGTACATATCGATCCGGCCTGTTTTAAGTCGTTTTCAACCAATCTGGTTGAAGCTATCGGTCGGTCAAGGGGAAAATCGATAAAACGCTTGTACGGAAACGGGGAGTTCCTACTTTGGCCGGACCGTTGTGATTTCGAAAAAGCGCTGAAAGAATCGATCCCTGACAGGTGGAAATTTGTGGGAACTCCCTCTAATTTTCGAATCGGGTAGAATCTTCTGATCGATTCAAAAAAGTAGGAACTCCCCGTTTTCAAGGATCCAGGGAGGACATTTGAGATAGAGTGATGTTGTGGGATCTCCCTCGTTTCCCAGAGGCGCTTTTCTTGGAAAGAGAATGCCCTTTCTCGAAAAGTAGGAACTCCCAATCCTCAGTAAATCGAGGGATTCTTATCCACCGGCACTTCCGAATCCCGAGTTCAAATCCGATTTTCATCACGGTCAAACTTCCTTAGAAAAACACCATTCCTTCCTGTTTCGGGAACGGAACAGGGAAGTTGTTCCGATGCGCATTGGTTGTATAGAAAAATGTTTTTTGATCCTTTTCAACGCATTCTCGCACCTGCCCGGAATTCCGACCTGTTGTCTTAAAGTATAGATTTGCATTTTATAAACTATTTGCTGCATTGAGAAGAATGTGAATTCAGGAAGTTCGATAGATTTGTAAAAATTAAAATATCATAAATTCGTTGAGTAATTATTTTTTAACATCGTTTGTTTTTATGGAATCTACAAAATCGTTTCATCGGACTTTTATGCCTAACTGGATGCCAACGTAGTCTATTGATTCGGGCGGCTACGCATGGAGAAAACATCGTCAAGTCAATTCTCGGATTCATCTTTGGACTCGGAACGATCCTATATATTTTCTTTCTAAAAACGAAAAGCCAAAAAGAAGTGAACCGAGCTTCTTGCAAAACTCTGATCCAAGACAAGTTTCGGAATCTTCGGAATCGTTGTTGGATAAGCATTGCCGCATCGATTCTTTTTTACCGAGTATCATTCCATTTTTCCGAATGAATTTTCACACGGAACTCATCCCGATTCAATTAAAGATTGCATTCTTTTAAAAAAAAGATTTTCTTTGTTTTTTTAGAATGCAGATTTCCACCGATTCTCAAAAAATTTCGGAGCTAAAACAATCTCGATATCCAAATTCTCTTCGATTTCCGGAACATTTTAAGGACAAGAGTTATGCCTTTTTTTCCGGAGAATCGTATACGATTTCAAAACCCTTTGTTTTACAGGGGATATCGACTCTTGAAAATAAACTCTCGACGATCATAGTCAAACCCGCTTTCGGCGCTTTTTCAAAATTCTCCCATCTTCAATTCTCGCAGGATTTAAAACCCGAGTTTTGTATTAAAGGAAATCATAATATTCAATTGGGCGAGGTAAAAATCATAGAACATCCGATCGCTTTGATGTCCGCATTCGGATTTTATCTTGATTTCGATCTGGAACAACCCAGCTTTCCCACGTTTGATTTTTGCGATCAGGTTTACTTGGACGGAATTCGTGATAACTTTCAGAAGATAGGCGATATTCCTTGTTTCACCGTAAAAAAGTCGTTTGTGATCATTTGGGAAAAAGGGTATTGTATCTTGGAGCCGGATGATGGTGATCAAATCCTTTCGTTGGATCATCAGGTCAGCTATCCCGGAGATACTGTTGGAAACGCGAGAATCAAGGCGGATATGAGTCCGCAATTGTTTGCATATATCGCGTCTGCGAGAACAACCGCGTTTCGTTCCGGAGTCGAAGCTGAAAAGTTTTATCAAATCGGAATGACCGGTGGTCTGAAAGACTATCCTTTTACGTTAGAAAACGTAATTTTGTTAAACGAAGAGAAAATATTCAATCCTCGGGAAAAATTCGAATCCCAAGGATTGAATTATGAATTTCTTGCACACGAACTGATCGATATTCTCGCTTGGATCCGGTTTGTAGAAGAAGAATACAAAGGAAGATTTGTCGGAAAGATGACAACTTATCTTTTTGATCATCACAAACAAATAGACATCGCGCAATTCGTATGCGATCGAAACCGATTTTCTGAAATCGGAATTCGAATTTTGTAATCGATCTTTAGGATTCAGAAACCGATCATCATTCCCCCGTCTACGCGAAGAGTTGTGCCCGTGATCCAATCCGCCTCTTCTGAGGCAAAAAAGTGAATTGCGGAAGAAATTGCTTCTTCGGGATTTCTACCGATTTTCAACGGGATCGTAGCCAGGATTTTTTCTTTGGCTTCTTGGGGAACTCCTGCGGCAAATTGGTTATCGATAAAACCGGAGGCAACACAGTTGACCGTGACATTTCTCGAAGCCAGTTCTCTGGCGCAGGATTTCGTAAGAGTCATGAGCCCTGCCTTTGCGGAGGAATAGTTGGATTGTCCTCCGTTTCCGTAAAATCCGGAAACGGAACCGACATTGATGATTCGTCCCCATTCTTTTTTGATCATATACTTTGCCGCGGCCTGGGTCCCTAAAAAAGCGCCCTTTAAATTTACGTCAAAAACCTCGTCCCATTTTTCTTCGCTCATTCTCAAAAGAAGATCGTCTTTGATGATTCCGGCGTTGTTGATCCAAATATCCAGAGTTCCGGTCGTTTTATATGAATATTCGGCAAGTTCTTTGATCTGAAGTTTATCTCTTACATCGCAAACTTTTCCAAAAATTTTTCCTTGTTTAAGAAATTCCAATTCTTTCACTGTCTGTTCCAAAAAACTCGAGTCCAAATCGGAGACCACAACGGTTCCGCCTTTTAGCGCGAAATTTTTAGCGCATACTTTTCCGATTCCTCTTGCGGAACCGGTGATTACTATCGTTTTATTTGTGAACATAAACTCCTCCAGAGAATTATTTCGACATCGAAATAATTTTGTAAAAAATATGAATTCGCTTACAATGTTTCCCAAAGTTTAATTTGTTTTTGTCAAAAAATCAAACCGCATAAATTTTCGCCTTACAGCGTTTTGATTGAAAGTTGTGCGATTGAATTTTATTTATGACAAATTCTCATTTTTCAAAATTAAAATGAATCCTTTCCAGAAGACGAACAAAAGTTTCTCGTTCATTTCCATCCAACCCTTTGAACAATTTTTGATTCGTAGTATTCGATGCACGGATGACGGCTTCTCTCGCGGTCTTTCCCTTTGCGGTTAAGATTGCGGTAAAAACCCTTTCGTCCTCGCTCGATTGAATTCTTTTTATATATTTCAATTCCTCCATTTTATCCAATAACACAGTGACCGTGGAATTGGTCCGATCCAAAACCGTTGCGATTTCGCCCATCGTCATTTTCGCCGAAATTCCAAGGGCGTATAAAACGCCTCCATGGGCGGGCGCCAGATCCTTGATTCCTTCCTTTTCAAATTCCTTGCTCAAAAATTTCTGAATTCTGTCTCTTGTTCTCGAAAGTAGATGGATTGAAAATTCTTGATTCATTTATTTCGATATCGAAATAAATGTGATTTTTTGTCAAGCTGAAAAAACGATTCGATGTTTAAAATAGATTCTGCAATGACGATTTCTCTCGCGGATTTTGAAAAATTAAATGAATTTTCGAATTGCGTTTTAAAAAATTCGCTCGGTCGATTTCGATTGAGAACCGATCTTTTCTTGAGATTTTAACAAAAAGAAAACGTGGGATGATAAATCGATGAAAGGGATTCTTGGATTTACACTTGTTAAGTTCGAATTCGATTTCGGGATTTCCGTCTTCTTCTTTTGAAATCTTAGAATACCGTCTTGACAGCCTCCATTCTAATTTTTTTGATTCAATTACAAACCGAAAAGATATAATGAGCCCCAAAAAAAACAAAAAGAAATCAACCGATGTATTGGATAAGTGGTGGCAAAAGACTACGATCTATCAGATTTATCCCCGATCTTTTGCGGATAGCAATGACGATGGAATCGGAGACATTCCCGGCATTATTTCCAAATTGGATTACTTAAAAAATTTGGGCTTTGAGACCATTTGGATTTCACCTTTATACAAAAGTCCTCAAAAAGATCACGGTTATGACGTTAGCGATTATTATTCGATTTCGCCGGAATACGGAACGTTAAAAGATGCAGAAAAATTAATTAAAGAAATTCATAAAAGGGGAATGAAGATCGTCTTTGATATGGTGATGAATCATACTTCGGACGAACACGAATGGTTCAAGGAATCCCGTTCAAGTAAGGACAATCCGAAAAGAGATTGGTATATCTGGAGGGACGGAAAAGGAAAAGGCAAACCTCCGAATAACTGGAGTTCGTTTGTGACTCCCAATGCTTGGCAGTATGATGAGAAGACGGATCAATGGTATTGTGCAAGTTTTTTGAACTTTCAGCCAGACTTGAATTACTATAACCCCGAAGTCAAAAAAGCGATGTTCGACGTTTTGCGTTTTTGGCTTAAAAAAGGGGTCGACGGATTTCGTTTGGACATCTTTCACGCGATCTACAAAGACAAACATTTTCGGGACAATCCGTTTCGGTTTAAATACATAGTCAGTGAAAACGATCACGACGGATACTTTCAAAGAAGATTGTATACCGTAAATCATCCGAACAACTTCGCGTTTGCAAAAGAACTAAGATCCGTTCTGGACGAATTTGACGGAGATCGTTTTGCGGTGGGCGAGGTTGCGGGAGACGACCAGATCATCAAACGTTATTTAGGCGATAAAAAAGACGGTCTAAATCTTATCTTTCTTTTTGAAACTCTTTTGCTCAAATTCAAAACGAGTTTTTTCAAAGGAATCATCAAAAAAATGGAAGAGGTCTACCCTTATCCTCTCATTCCAACTTATGTTTTTGGAAATCACGACCAAAGACGATATATGAGAAAGATCAACAATAACCTCGAAAAGGGAAAGTTAGTCGCTTTGTTTCAATTCACCGCGAGAGGGGTACCGGTTACTTACTACGGGGAAGAGATCGGGATGACCAATGAAACGATCAAACTTACCGAAGCCCAAGATCCGCTCGCAAGAATTTATCGTTGGTTGGGGGATACTCTTTCCGAATTTTTAGGCTTGGCAGATATCATCATTCGAGACAGGGCCAGATCTCCGATGCAATGGGATGATTCTCCCAATGCGGGATTTTCCGGTAAAAATGCGAAACCTTGGATCCGAGTTCACGGAAATTATAAGGTCAGAAACGTAAATACCGAATCCGAAGACAGGGATTCTCTTTTGAGCGCTTATAAAGGAGTCATTCAGCTCAGAAACAAAAGTAAAGCTTTGCAGGAAGGTTCTTTGACTTTGATCGAAGAGGGATTTCCAAAAGACATACTTGTCTATCTGCGCGAGTTTGGCAAAGAGCGCAAATTAATCGTATTTAACTTTGGAAAAAAGGAAAGAGTTTTTACGAATCCCACCGATTGTCAGAAATATTTTTTTTCCACAGTTTCCTTTTCTCATAATGAGTTTGATCACTTTAAGCTACCGCCTTGTTCCGGTTTGATTTTGGGAAATTGATTTTTAAAAAAATGGAAATTTATTTTCTTTGATTCCGTAAAAAATTCTGTTCTTTGTATAAGAACCTGTCCCAATTTTGGAACAGGTTCTTGCAGCTCGATCTTTCTAATAAAGTAAAATAAGGTTTTGGGACACGTTGTAAGAATGCGATTTTACGGAATGATTATTAGCCTTTCGGTTTCGGAAAAATTTCCTTAAAAAAACGAATTCGATCCCGGACCACGATTCGCTTTTGCGTTATACGCAGAGTCTTTGGAGTTGTCGTTTCCCGCACTTTTGATCGTAAAAGAGTGAACAGCGCCTCTGTAAAGGACAAACCACCAATCGCGCAGATCTTTCTTATCTCTTCCTGAAATGCCTTCCCCTTTTTTTTACAAAGTGAGAGGGGATCGGATTGAATCATACAAAACACAAGAATACTTGTTTCATGCGGGATGCCTCGATCTTTTGGATCCAACATTTATATAAAAAAAGTATTTCCTAAAGCGTCGTTTCAAAAGACGCGAGATTTCGAAAGATTTGATAAAATTCTAATTTAAGGTTTCATCGCAATCTATCAAAATCGAACTGCATTGAAAATCGAACCGGGTCTTTAGGATAAATCTTGAAAATATTTTCGTTTCCGAAAAGATACGTTTTCTTGTGATTCCCGTTCATTCGTTTAAAGGCAAACTATGAAAAAGAAAATCCCCTCCACTTTTGCAATCGTAATTTTGTTGTTTTGCATTCTGCTCGTTCATTGTTCGGGTTCGAGCTCTTCTAAGATGGCCCCTCGTGCAGAAAAAGGAGTTTTGGATCTCAGGGAATGGGATTTTAACACGGATGGAATCGTAAAGTTGGACGGAGAATGGTCTTTTGTTTGGAAGCAGTTGAGTCTTTCCAAACAGGATCCGAATGCTCAAGAGGCTCGATCTCATTTTGTTCCCGTTCCCGACAATTGGAACTCTTATTCCGAAATCAAAGATATCGATGTAAAGTCCGCATACGGTTACGGCACTTTTACTCTGAAAGTTTTGTTAAACGAAACCAAAAATCCCTTGTCGATCCGATTTCAGGATGTAGGAACCGCGGGTGCGATTTGGGTGGACGGAGTAAAATTAATTCGAAGCGGTGTTGTCGGAGCGGATGAGAATACTTCGAGGCCTCAGTATCTGCCGCGTTATGCTGACTTTCAACCCGCCGGAAATGAAATTCTAATCCAAGTCGAAGTGTCTAATTTTCATCATTTTAAGGGCGGGATCTGGGAAACGATTCGGATGGGAAATAAAAAGAGCATTCAGGATTATAGGGAGGACCGTTGGACAACGGAGATGTTTTTGTTCGGAAGTATCGCGATCATGGCTCTTTATCATTTCGGTTTATTTTCTTTAAGAAGAAAGGATAACTCAAGTTTATACTTCGGGCTTTTTTGTTTTGTGATCGTAATTCGTTTGTTGATGACTGGGGAAAGATTTATACTTCAAAAGTTTCCCGATATTCCCTGGGAGATCGGGAGCAAGATCGAATATCTTTCTTTTTATCTCGCATGGCCGATCTTTCAAAAATATATGGATAGTATTTTTCCGGGAGATATGGCTTCGATAGTCTGGAAAATCAGCGTTTTCGTCGGCGGAGTTTTTTCTCTAATCATAATATTCTTTCCTACCAAGATATTTGCGCTGACTCTGATTCCGTATCAAATGATTCTTTTGATTTATACATTGATCTTTTTCTTCTGGCTTGGGAGATTTATATATCGAAGAAGAGACGGAGCGATCATCGCAAGTTTGGGGGTGCTTGCGCTGATCGCCTCCGCGATCAATGATATTCTTCAGAGTCAAACGATGGTCAGTACTGGATACTATCTTCCTCTTGGTTTATTTACGTTTATATTCGCGCAATCATATATGCTTTCTTTGAAATTTTCGGCGGCCTTTGTGTCGATCGAAAATCTTTCGGACGACTTGACTGCCACAAATCGTTCTTACAGTCGTTTTGTTCCCTTGGAATTTCTGAAATTTTTAGGAAAAAAGAATATTACTGAAATTGGATTGGGGGATCAGACTCAAAAGGAAATGACAATCCTTTTTTCGGACATTCGATCCTTTACTCAATTGTCCGAAAAGATGACTCCTAAGGATAACTTTGATTTTTTAAATTCTTATATGGGGAGAATGGGACCGGTCATCCGTAAACACGGAGGGTTTGTGGATAAGTATCTTGGAGACGGAATCATGGCTCTTTTCCCGGATTCTCCCGATGATGCTCTTGAAGCGGCTCTTGAAATGAAACAGGAATTGGATCGACTCAACGAAAGTCGTTTGGAAAGAAAATACGAACCGATTCGGATCGGCATCGGAATTCATACCGGAGTTTTGATGTTGGGAACGATCGGAGAGGTGGAGAGAATGGACGGAACAGTGATCTCAGACGCGGTTAATCTCGCCTCCAGAATCGAAGGGCTTACAAAAGAATACGGAGTGGATCTTCTTCTTTCCGACGAAAGTTTTCGAAAGATACGAAACCGAAAAAAATATTCCTTTAAGGAATTGGGAAAAGTTTCCGTAAAAGGAAAAGAAAACACGGTTGGTGTCTACGAGGTGGAATAAGAATCCAAAATTTTTCGGGCGGACTCGATGACCGCCTGTTTTAATTCCTGCGGTTCCAAGACAAAAACCGAGTTTCCGAATCCGAGCATTTGATACAGCGCCCATTCAAATGTTTCCAGATCTGCTTTGATTTCAAGATGAGAATCAGTTATAGTAGGGTATTCTAATATTCGATTGTATGAAATCGATTTGAATCTTTCGAACTGATCCTTGCGAATCCGAAGTTGTACCGGATAGGATGGAAGTTTGGAAAAGAAATTCTGCTTGGTTTCGTCCCAATATTTCTCCAAGTCGAATTTTTTAGGTCTTTCAAAAGTTTCTCCCAGTTTTGCTTCCAAGATTCTGGAAATACGAAAGGTTCTAAATTCTTTTCCGTATTTTGCAATCAGATACCAAATTTTTCCTTTTGCTACGAGCCCTAGGGGGAGTAGAATTCTTCTTTTGGATTCCTCATCCGATCTGTATCTAAGGATAACTTTACGATCCTGCCAAACCGCCTCCTGTAACATCGGTAGGAATGGAAATTCTTCCTTTGAGTTTCCCCAACCTGCGCCGTCGATATGGATTCTTTGTCTCACCATCTCTGCCTCTTTTTGATACGCGGGAGGAAGAGAAGCCATAAACTTCATAAAAGCAGAATCTAAATCTTTTTTCTTACCAAGATCGTCCGCGATTCTCGTCGAGCTCGTGAGAATCATCGAAAAAATTTCCTCTTTTTTCATCCCTGTGAGATTTGTTCTATAACCCTGCGATAATTCCCACCCTCCCTTGGATCCTCGTTCCGCATAGACTGGAACACCCGACGCACTCAGGGCTTCCATGTCGCGATGAATCGTTCTTTCGGATACTTCGAGTTTTTTGGCAAGGTCTTTGGAGGAGATTCTACCCTTTGCCTGCAGTTGTAGAAGAATGGAGAGTAATCGATCGGCTCGCATAGTTGATTTTAAAATTCAATATATGACATTTAAAGACATATATGATTTTTGAATCATGAAACGAAAACTTTTTTTCGAAAAAAATCAAAGACCTCAAAATATATGACAGTTTTTGTCAAGTATTCGGGTTTAGAATGAGAATATGAAAACAAAAAAATTAGAAGGTCGAATCGCCGTCGTAGCCGGAGGAACGAGAGGGGCGGGACGGGGAATCGCCTTGGCGTTGGGAGAGGAGGGGGCGATCGTTTATGTTACGGGTAGAAGTGTAAAAGGATCTGCCTCCGAGATGAATCGTAAGGAAACGATAGACGAAACCGTCGAACTGATTCGGTCCAATGGCGGGAAGGCGGTCGCGATAAAAACGGATCATACAAAAGTCGAAGAGGTTCGTGAATTATTTTTCAGGGTGGAAAAGGAACAGGGTAAACTCGACATACTGGTCAACGATATCTGGGGCGGGGATCCGTATATCGATTGGACCGCAAAGTTTTGGGAACATTCGATTGAAAACGGACTTAAGGTTCAAAGAACGTGTTTGGATTCTCATTTAATTACGAATTACTTCGGCGCTCCTCTTATGATTCGAAATCGTTCCGGCTTGATCTTGGAGATCACGGACGGAACGGATTACAGATATAGAGGAAACGTATATTATACTTTGATTAAATCGTCCATTATCAATCTTGCAAGCTGTCTCTCGGAAGAGTTAAAACCAATCGGGATCGCGGCGCTTGCTTTGACACCCGGTTTTTTAAGATCCGAGGCGATGTTGGATCATTTTGGAGTAAAAGAAGATAACTGGCGAGATGCGGCTAAAAAGGATCCCCATTTTATAGCTTCGGAGACCCCCGCTTATATCGGTCGAGCAGTCGTCGCACTCGCAAGTGATCCTAACGTGTTTTTAAAAACGGGGATTGCAACGAGCACATGGAAGTTGTCCGAGGAATACGATTTTACCGATCTGGACGGAAGTAAACCTCATTGGGGAAATTATTTTAAAGAAAAATTTGGAGAAAACGTATGAAAACAAAATCTAAAATCGAACTCGAATCAAACGAGATGCAGGTTTCGATCGGCACCCTGAGTATGATTTCAAGGCTTTTATTTCCGATCCCTTTGATGACTGCGCTTGCTATGGATTGTATAGGAATTGGTTCCGAGCGAATTCAGGGGCCGGCAGGAGAAATTTATACGGAATCGATCGGTTTCGGTGACGAGGCGGTTGTGATGATTCATTCTCTCGCGGGCAATACTTCTCATTGGAGAGATTCTTTAGAATATCTCAAAAATAGGAAAAGGGTTATCACATTGGATCTGCGAGGACATGGCAAATCTTCTGTGGCAGATAACGCTGATTTTAAGATTACATCCTTAGCCGCGGACGTGGAAGCCGTGGTTCGCCATTTCCGTCTGAAAAAAGTAATTTTGGTCGGTCACAGTATGGGCGGTCTTGTCGCTCTGGAATACGCAGGTAAACATTCGGATATGGTATCTGGATTGCTACTTGTGGATTCCTCCGGAGATTCTCGAAAAATGCCAAAAGAACAAGTGCGTGCGATTCTGGATCAGGCGAATCGGGATGTTCATGCAGAATCGATGGTATCTTACTTTGAGACCATGCTCGTATCTTCTAACAAAGAGGTTCGAGAGAAAATCATCGGAGATCTCAATCGTTTACCGAGAAATGTTAGACTCGAAATCTTTGCGGATTTATTTCGATACGACCCACATCCAGCGCTTGCCGGCTATCGGGGGCCCGTTTATGCGATCGTAACTCCTTATAATAACGGACCTGAAAGTCTGCACAATTTGAGAAAAGGAATTTCGTTCGCGGTCGTCAAGAATACCGGTCATTGGTTGTTTTTGGATCGGCCTGAAGAATTTCGAAAACATTTGGATCGATTTTTAGATCAAATCAGAGATAAAAATTGAGTTTACAAGGATAAAAAATAAAAATATAGATCGGAGAAGTTTATGAAACAAAACTTAGTTAGAATTTTTTGCTACGGATTTTTAGTATGGTTGATCCCGTTTGCAGTCGCGATTCCGTTTTACACTCCGGACGGAAAGTTGCAAACGGATATTTTTTTGTTCAAAACGACGATGATCCTTGTGGGAAGTCTGACAGGATCAGCTTTGCTCGTTTCCCTGACCGGAAGGATTTTGGGAAAAGTATTTCCGGTTTTGGTCGTAACCGCTTTGATTTGGCTGGCGATCAATTGGGGTCTTGACTTTTTGATTCTCATTCCGATGTCAAAGATGAACGTTTCCGATTATTTCATTCAGATCGGATTGGGTTATCTTACCATGTTGATTGTTGCCTCCGCTATCGGTTGGGCGGTGGATAAAAAAATCGAAAAGGGGTAGTCTTCTTCGCTTAACATTTTGAGACTGCGAGATTGTAAGTCAAAATGGTCTTCGGATGAATTTTTTTTCCCGATGCGATCAAATCTTCCATGGTATTTTTCGCTTTGCAAAGAACACCTTGATACAGATTTTTTCGAGCTTGTTCTCTCCATTCCGGATACAAAGAATTTGTCTCGGCGTATTCGGAACCCAAGAAATCGGACGCATACAGAATCAGATCCAAAGGACCCGGTGTTTCCGCTCCCAATGTATGATTTCTAACAGCGGACAGGATCGTTTCTTGTTTTAGGTTATACTGCGTTTTAAGATAGATCGCCGCGGAATATGCATGCCAGGCCGCGGAGGGTAGTTTTTCCAATTCTGCCTGGCCGGATTCCCTGAACAACGTTAGATGAAACTCTGGCGTTTTTTGTTTTGTGATATCATGAACGATTCCGGCCAGATAAGCGAGATCCGCGTCTTCTTTGGAATGAATGATCGCGAGTTCTTTTGCGATTTCCGCCACTTTCAAAGAATGTTCCCAACGAGTGATCGTAATTTCAGTGGGGACAATTTTTTTAAATTCTTGAGTTCTTGCTCTCAATTCCGCGGAATTCATGAGATTCTCCTTTTGAATATCAAATTTTGGTCATGGTTCGCATGTCCACATACTTTCAGGGAATTTTAATTCTTTTTCCGCTGAAGATAGTGTTGAATTCTTACTGTAATATTATTCCGAATACTCTGATAAAAAATTCCGTAGTCGAGAACGTGATAATTTTCACCCATTTTGGAAAATCCTGAAGCCTGCGGTTCTGAAATTCTGAGAACGCCATTGAGACAGCGCGCGTTGCAGAGTCTGGGCTCGATCGTTTTGAATTTCTCGTTAACCCCTCCCGGATGATCTTTTGCTTCCGCAAGAATCTCATCCGTCTTCCAGCTGATCGGATTTACACACAGAATCGGAGGTGAGGGATCATGAGGAAGTTTTGGGATTTCGGCGTTTTCACCAAAGGTTCTCCAGCTGATTACACAACCCGTTTGATCAGCGGTTCTACATGCGGGAATCGTTTGATAGATGGTGATCGGCACTGCTCCTCCGATTAAATAAGCAGCCACTAACTTTTCTAAGAGGGGAGAATTGTCGATTTTTTCTTTGAGAAGCCTGATCGCGTGAAATGTGCCTTGGCTGTGAGAAGCGATGACAAATGGTCTGCCTTGATTCCAGTTGTTGAGATAGAATTCAAATGAATTGAGTATATCTTGATATGCTAAATCTAGAGCGAGTCTGCCGTTTTCTTTGTCCAAAAAGGAATAAAGAGTGGCCTGTCTGTAACGAGGGGCGTAGATTTTTCCGCAACAATTGAAAACGCTTGCTTGTTGACGGATTGTCCCGTTGTCCGTTCTCGAATTTACTTTCATATCGTCGAGATAGGCATTCCATTCTCTTCCGAAAAAAGTAGTAGGGTGGATAAAAAAGACATCTATAAGAGCGTTTTTTTGTTCGTTTTTGAGATTGGAAGCCGTTGGGACCGCATCCGCTTGGTCTATGGTTTGGGGTAGGGCCGTCCACGAGGAAGGAAAGGAATAATTTGGTTCTTTAGGCGCTTCGTATTCTTTGAAATTTCCGATCGGCCGGATCCACCAAAAACAGGACACAAAGAATGGTAGGACCCCAAACGAAACCAAAATAAAAAAAATCAGCTTACGCATAATCAACCTCGATGGTAGAATCGGTTTTGAAGTGGATTTTATCTTCCTTAAAGATTCTTACTCAGATTGAAAGGGTGTCAATCCGCTTTGTTTTGACGGAGATTTCGTTCGAATTTAAAAAATAAAATTGATCAATCAAGAATCAGGCTGATTTTTTTCGAAAAAATGTCACAGTTTTTGACAGTTGTTGTCCAAATGAAAAAACCTCAAAAGGAAATTCAATGAAACTTACAAAAACGATTTTAGTAATCTTCGTAGCGATCGAACACATCCTCTTTCTCGTTCTGGAGATGTTTCTCTGGGAAACCCCGTTTGTGTTAAAGGTATTTAACATGACCCCCGAAGTGGCGAGTATTTCCGCTAAACTCGCAATGAACCAAGGTCTGTATAACGGCTTTCTTTCTGCGGGTCTTTTCTGGGGGAGTTTTTTTATCAAAGACAAAAAACAAAGTGAGAGAACCGTTTTGTTCTTTCTAAGTTGTATTATCGTTGCTGGGATTTTCGGCGCGGCTACGGCAAAATTTTCGATTCTATTTACACAAGGGCTTCCCGCTACACTGGCTCTTTTGTTTACTCTTTTAACAAAAGAAAAATAAGTTCAACCGTTTGCAGTCTCTGATTTAAAAGAAATCGGAGGCTGAGTGCGATCTATTATGGAAGAATCAATTGCAAATCAATCCCGGGACGATCAGGACCTCTTGGATCGTGCTTTAAAAGGTGATCTTCGAGCTTTGGAAACTTTGATCCAAGGAGTTCAAAAAAAGATTTTTAATATGTCCTTAAAATTTCTCTGGAACCCGGAAGACGCCGAGGACGCCACACAGGAAATTTTAATTAAGACAATCACAAATCTGGGAACTTTCCGAAAGGAAAGCGCATTTTCAACCTGGGTTTATAGGATCACCGTCAATCACCTTCTCAACGTAAAGAAAAGTAAGACAGAGCAAAGACGTCTAACGTTTCGGCTGGTTCATTCGGAATTGATAAAAACGCAAAGTATTTCCGAGGATTCGGAAGACAGGGAGTATTTAATTTCACAGGTCAAAGCCGCCTGCACACATGCGATGCTTATTTGTCTCAAAAGACAACATAGAATTGCTTTTATTCTCGGAGAAATTTTTCAAACCGGTAGCGAAGATGGGGCGGAAATCATGGGTATTCTTCCCGCAAATTTTAGAAAGAAATTATCCAGAGCGCGAAAAAGAATGGGGGAATTTCTGGGCACAAATTGCGGATTAGTAAACTCGAAAAATTCCTGCCGTTGTGAAAATCGGATCGGATATCCGATGCAAACCAAAGGATTAAAACCGTATCTGGATCTTTCGGAACGTATGAAAAAAAACGGGGAATGGAAAAAGATCGAAACCTATTCCGAAGAAACGGATCTTTTACAAAAAGTTTTGCTTATCTATCAATCCACGATCGATTACGATTCTAAAAAAAATATTCTGGAAGAAATCAAATTTATATTCTCAAAACGGAATCTCAGGTTTTTAGAGTGAGATAAGAACCTGTCCCAAAGGCAACTCAACATCTCACTCTTGCAACGCGATCCTGAGCTGCGACCCGTAGGGAGTAGCTCATTGAGTTTTCCGTGAGAGCAAAACATTGAGTTTTCCCGGGTCGCTCGGTTGGAAGCGTTCTGCTGAGTTGCCGCAGCTTGATCTTTCTGATAAAGTAAAATAAGTTTTTGGGACGAGCTGTAAAAAGAATTTTCCCGCTTGGTTTATTTCCTCCTCGAGAAGTTGACAGAGATCTTTCTGATTTTAAGATCGACCTCATGAAAATCACAGACGATGTTTTTAAAAATGCGCTTTCGCATTTTCCGTCCGGTGTTACCGTGATCACCTATTCTCATCTTGGGAAACACAGCGGACTCACGGTTAGTAGCTTTAGTTCTCTTTCTCTCCATCCTCCTTTGATTTTATTTTGTCTTCAGAAGAATATTACGAGTCATGATCCGATTCGAAGCGCGGGTAAGTTCGTCGTGAATATTTTGGCTCGGGGTCAGGATTCTATATCCAATCAATTCGCTTCCGGAAAAACGGATAAACATGCGTTGATCCAAGAGCTTAAGTGTAAAACAGGAGAATTGGATATCCCGATTCTTCCAGGGATACTTTCACATATAGAATGCGAGGTGGAACAGTTTGTGGATGGCGGGGATCATTCGATTGTGATCGGAAAAGTGATCTCCGCGGGAGCCGAAGACAGTTTGCGTCCTTTGCTTTACTATCGGAGAGACTATTATTCGATTTGAACGTCGTGTATCATTTTTGATGTTTTTTTAAGATGACTTTCTTTGAATATCGGAGAACGATCTTGGTGACTGATTCGGAGATGAATTATGAAATACGAATATTTTTTAGATATCAAAAAACAAAAAAGCCAATATCTTTATAGTTATTATAATGTCCCGTTCGTTTGGTTTTTACGGAGATTTGTAGGGCCAATCTTAGTGTTACTCGCGCTTATTGAATTTAGTATTATCGATAACCCAAGCTCTCTAACAGTGATACCCGTCCTGTTCGGGTTTATCGGGATTTATTATATCGTCAGGCCGTATGTTTTTCTAAGAAATGCTTTTTTTCAAGATACACATGGATCGTTTTCCATCGGTTCCGATGAATTTGTGATCGCAAGCGAAAAGGGTGAGTTGCGTCTGAGTTATAACGAGATTTTGAAAATCATTCCGAAAAAACGATATGTATTTATAAAAGTTAGACTGCATGTGGTCCAATATTTTCTCGTCGATTTGGATACCATCCAAGGCGATGGGGATGAGTTTTTAAAGGAATTGATTGTGTTTGCAAATAAAAAACAGAGTCCACATGCCTAAACTTTCTTTGATGTTTGCTTTCATAGACTGAACTGTCTGTGTCCAGTAAAAATTATACAGCAATCGGTTTGTCGGGACAAACAAGCAGGATTGACAAAGTTGATTCTCTTTGTATGGATCAAGGGGAAAAAATTTTTATTTCTTGAAAAATTCTCTCTTGTTTTTCTTCGAAATGTGGGAACTCCCCGGAACCCAAGCTTGACCGTGGGCTGTGGGAACTCCTTCTCCTCAACTTTACCGGGAATATTTGATTTTCAGAGTGCGACTCTGAAAAAATACTGACAATCGATGGAAAAAGAAGCCGTTTCCCTACAAGACGCCCTGGAACACGGGCTTACCGCAGAAGAATTTCAGAAAATACAGGACATCCTAGGAAGAATCCCGAACTCTACGGAGCTTGGGATTTTTTCAGCAATGTGGTCGGAACACTGTTCTTATAAAAACTCGATTCTCAAATTAAAAACTCTTCCGACATCCTCGGACAAACTGCTTGCAAAAGCGGGTGAAGAAAACGCGGGTGCGATGGATATCGGAGACGGACTTGCAGTTGTCTTCAAAATCGAAAGCCACAATCACCCGACGGCGGTCGAACCCTACCAAGGTGCCGCGACCGGTGTCGGTGGAATTATGAGAGATATCTTTACGATGGGCGCTCGCCCGATCGTTTCTCTCAATTCCCTTCGTTTTGGAAATCCCGACGAACCTAGAAACAAATATCTTCTTTCCCGGGCCGTGAAGGGAATTGGAGATTATGGGAATTCACTTGGGATCGCCGTCTCCGGCGGAGAGCTTTTTATCGACGAATGTTTTTCCAAGAATCCTCTCGTCAACGCGATGACGGTCGGAATTGTTCGTCACGACCAGATGGCAAGTGCGACTACGGGCGGACAGATCGGAAATGCGGTTTACATCGTAGGAGCTACAACGGGAAGAGACGGGATCCACGGAGCTTCTTTTGCGTCCAAAGATCTTTCCAAGGAATCCGAATCCAAACGATCCGCGGTGCAGGTCGGAGATCCGTTTATGGAAAAGCTTCTGATGGAAGCGAGTCTGGAAGCGATTCAAAAAGGACTTTTGATCGGAATTCAAGATATGGGTGCCGCGGGAATTTCCTGCGCCACTTCTGAGATGAGTGCCAAGGGAAAGACGGGAATGAAGATCAATTTGGATCTGGTTCCGTTTCGCGAGACGGGAATGAACGCCTATGAAGCGATGCTTTCCGAATCCCAGGAAAGAATGTTGGTCGTTCCTAAAAAAGGAAAAGAAGCCGAACTCGTATCTATATTCGAAAAATGGAATCTAAATGCCGTCCAGATCGGTGAGATCACCGGAGACGGATTTATCGAAATTCATATGGGCGGAAAACTGAAAGCCCATATTCCTGCGGAATGTCTTGTGCTCGGTGGCGGAGCTCCACGTTACGAAAGAGAAATCAAACGTCCTGCGTATTTGGACGCCGTCAAAACTTGGAAACACGATTCGCTTATCGATCTTTCCGCAGGTAAAAACGCGACAGAAATTCTGATTAAAGTATTAAATTCTTGGAATGTATGTTCCAGAAGACCGATTACGGAACAATACGACAGCGAGGTCGGACTCGTAAAACTCATCGGGCCCGGACTGGACGGAGGACTTTCTTCGATTCCGGATACAAACAAAGCGCTCGCGACCGCAACGGATTGCAATTCCAGATATACCTATCTGGATCCTTACAAGGGCGCGGAATGGGCGGTCTGCGAAGCGGCGCGGAATGTGTATGTGACTGGAGCGACCCCTCTCGGGGTTACAAACAATCTCAATTTTGCAAATCCGTATATTCCAGAAAACTATTATATGTTTTCGGAATGTATTCGCGGAATGGGGGACGCTTGCCGATTTCTCGAACTTCCGGTGACCGGCGGGAACGTTTCCTTTTACAACGAATCCCCCGAAGGACCGATCTTCCCGACTCCAACAATCGGAATGGTCGGAATTCTTCAGGACAAAACAAAATTTCTATCCAATTTTCCAAAGGAAGCGGGAATGGAACTTGCCGTCCTTGGAAACTTTCGTCCTTCTCTTGGTGGAAGCGAGTATCTGAAAAAGATTCACGGACAAGTCAATGGCGCGATTCCGGAACTCGACATCAAAGAAGAATCGGCTCTTTGCAATTTGATTCTTTCTTTAAACGAAAAAGGTATTCTGAATTCTGCGAGAGATCTTTCTCTCGGAGGAATTGCGATCGCGCTTTCTAAAACGGTCTTATTTAGCGGATTGGGAATTGAAGCCGACCTTTCTTCTCTCAAACAGAATCGATTGGATTTGACCCTTTTCGGAGAAACTTCTACGGCCGTATTGGTGGGATTCGTTTCCGTTTCGAAAGAAGAAATTCGTAAACAAACCGAAGCCGCAGGGCTGAAATACTATCCCGTTGGAAAAACGAATTCCTCAGGAAACTTGGAAATCGCAGAAGCGGGAATCAAAATTTCCATCGGTGATTTGAATGAAACCTATGAAAGCGGATTGGAATCCATCTTTGCGCTCTGAACGAAAAGGAAAAGAAGAATGAAACCTTCGTATATTCAAAGAACATCATATGTGATCGCGGTTGTTGCGATTTCGATTCTTTCTTTTGATTGTAAGAAAACTGCGGAGGAGACTCTTGCGGAAGCGAAACAAAATCCGGAAGCGGTAACCGTATTGGATTTGGGAATGCAGAAGATCACTTCCTTTCCGGAGGAAATCTGCAACTTTCCGAATCTGAAACGTTTGGACCTGCGTCTGAACAGTCTTTCTTCGCTACCCGATACGATCGGAAATTGTAAGAATTTAGAACAATTGAATGTGTTCGGGAATGATCTTACCACTTTTCCTTCTTCTCTTTCTAAACTGAAAAAACTAAAAATTCTTTTGACTGGAAACAACGATCTGATCGTGCTTCCTTCCGAACTTTTGTTTTTGCCGGAAATCAAAACGATCTATGCGGATCAAAACAAGTTGACCCTTCGGGAAACGGATATCGAGATTCTCGCGTCTCTTCCTAATCTGGAAGAATTGGATTTAAATCTGAATGCCGGAATCAAAACTCTTCCTGTAAATTATACGAAACTAAGAAATCTAACCCGTTTAAAAAGATTGAATCTTAAAAAAACATCACTCAAGGGGGAAGACGCCGAGAAACTCCAAGCGATTCTCCCAAATGTAAAAATCGACTATTGATACTGATATGACTGAAACACCCAAAGAAAACCCGTATTCTTCCACAGTTTTACTTCCAAAGACCGACTTTCCGATGAAGGCGGATCTTGCAAAAAGAGAACCTTCTCAGATCCAAGCCTGGAAAAACGGACAGATCTTCAAGAAGATGCGGGAACAAAGAAAAGGCAAAAAAGAATTTATCCTTCACGATGGTCCTCCGTATGCGAACGGAAATTTTCATCTTGGTCATGCGCTCAATAAAATTCTCAAAGATACGATCGTAAAATCCAAATCCTTGGCAGGATATTATACGGACATGATTCCCGGTTGGGACTGTCACGGACTTCCCATCGAAGTTCAGGTGTTGAAAAATCTGGGAAAAAAGGCCCGCGAGACCGGACCCGAAGAACTCAGACAACTCTGCAGAAACTATGCGGAAGAATTCGTGGGAAAACAAAGCGAAGATCTTAGCCGTTTTCTTTGTTTTTGGGAAGAGGGACGAATCTACAAAACCATGTCTCCCGATTTTGAAGCGAGAATCGTGGAAGTATTCGGCGAACTTTTTCAAAAGGGATACGTATACCGTGGAAAAAAACCGGTCTATTGGTCGATTGACTTGGCGACCGCGCACGCGGAGGCAGAGATCGAATACTATCCGCACGTTTCTCCTTCGATTTATGTGAAGTTTCCGGTGATCGGTGAGACAAATCGATTCTGTCTGATCTGGACGACCACACCTTGGACTCTTCCGGCAAACTTGGCGATCTGCTTTAACAAGAAAATTGAATATTCTATTTTTAAAACGGAAACGGGAGGCGAGCTCATTCTCGCGGACGGACTCGCGGAAAACGTAACAACCGCGACGGGTGTCGTTTTAACAAAAGTAAAACCGATCACTACGGACGAGTTGGCAGCTCTCAAGTTTCAACATCCGTTTATCGATCGAGTTTCCATTTCTCTTTTTGGAGATCACGTGACCCTGGAAGCAGGAACGGGTTGTGTTCACACCGCGCCGGGACACGGACAAGACGACTATAAAGTCGGTTTGGCTGCGGGTCTGGAACCATTTTCCCCCGTGGACGATTACGGAAAGTATACGGATGAATTTCCTTTGATGCAAGGGACAAAGGTCTTTGACGCGAATCCTTTGATCATCGAGATTCTCAAAGAGAAGGGATTGTTGCTTTATCATAGCGAATTGGAACATTCCTATCCGCATAGCTGGAGAAGTAAAAAGCCTTTGATTTTTCGTGCGACTCCGCAGTGGTTTTTTAAGATCGACTTTGATCAGCTCCGGGAAAAATCCATTGCTGCGATCGACAAAGTTCAGTGGATTCCCTCTTGGGGAATCACTCGGATTCGATCGATGGTCGAAACTCGACCGGACTGGTGTTTGTCTCGTCAGAGAAACTGGGGCGTTCCGATTCCCGCGTTTACTTGCGAATCCTGCGATCGAACTCATATCAATGCGACATCGATCCAATTTTTTACAAAACGTGTCCGTGAAAAGGGAATCGAAATCTGGTATTCCGAATCCGCAAAGGATCTTTTGCCGCCTGGAACGAAGTGCGAAAGCTGTGGAAAGAAATCCTTCAAAAAAGGAAACGATATCCTAGACGTATGGTTTGATTCCGGAGTTTCCAACTTTGCAGTGTTAGACGAAAAAAAGGGGGACGCTCCCGCGGATCTGTATCTGGAAGGATCGGATCAACACAGAGGTTGGTTTCAATCTTCTCTCTGGCCTTCAATGGCTCTTCGTGGCACTCCTCCGTATAAATCCGTTTTGACTCACGGATATGTTTTGGATGAAAAGGGCCGCGCCATGTCTAAATCCCTCGGAAACGGGATCGATCCGACAGCGGATATCATTAACGTATATGGTGCGGATATTCTTCGACTCTGGGTGAGTTCTCTGGATTTTAGGGACGATATCAAGGTTGGGAAAGAATCTCTCAAGATCGTTTCCGAACAATATCGAAAGATCCGAAACACGTTCCGTTATTTACTCGGAAATTTGGACGGTCACACTTCCGAACAAAATCTTCCGTATGAAGAACTGGAGGAATTGGATCGATTCTATCTTTCCAAACTTGCTCAGTTTGTGGAGGACGCATCCGCGAGTTACGAAACCTATCAGTTTCATCAAATCTATCAAAAGCTGATTTTATTCTGCACAGTGACTTTATCTCAGGACTATTTCGATATGATTCGGGATCGTATGTATTGCGACGCGAAAAATTCCAAAACAAGAAGATCTTCCGCGACCGCGCTTCAGTATATTTTGGAAACGTTATGTGTTCTTACCGCTCCGATTTTGAGTTTTACCGCTGAAGAAGTGTGGGCATCGAGCGGAAAAAAAGAATCCGTATTTTTACAAACATTCCCCAATCTGAAGTCTTGGAAAAATTCCGTTCTTGAAGAAAAATTTGAGAACGCGCTTCAAGCCAGGGAAGCCGTTCAAAAGGCGTTGGAGCTTGCAAGACAGGATGGAAAGCTCGGTAAGTCTTTGGACGGAGCTCTGGAAATTGTGGCCAAGGACGGAATCAAACTCGGCAAACTCATTCCGAAAGAAACCCTCGAAATTCTATTTGTTGTGTCTCAAGTTCATGAAATAAATCCGAGCTTAGAAGTTTTATCTTTCCATGAGAGTGAAAAGTTTTCGGTCAAAGTTTTGAAACCGACCCAAGGAGAATGTCCGCGTTGTTGGAGACATACAGAGGATATTTCCAAGGACGGAGATCTCTGCGGACGTTGTAAGTCGGTTGTAGGTTGATTTTTTTTGAATTGATTGGAAGGGAAATGTTTTCCTATCGAAAGATCTGTAAGAAGGAAAGACTGGACTTTTTTCCTTGGAGAATTTTCATTTTTCGAGTTCGATCTGATCTTTGGATTGGGAATGTGGGAATTCCTTCAAAATTCTAAGTGAAGTATTCCTGTGTTTTATATAAATGTGGGAACTCCTTCAAAAGCCTTCCGAACGGAAGTGAACTCAAAAAAAACTTAGTTCCGACAAACGACGTTCCTTCCTTGAAAAAAAAGAATCACCAGTTTTAGAAAATTAGACTGGCAAATGAATGTAGGACGTAGGAACTCCCTCATTTCTAAAAAATTCAATGATTGTAGAGCGATCATCGTTAGGAGAAACGAAACAGATTTGGATCGATTCGCGAAACACTTTTCATAAATGTAGGAACTCCCCGTTTTAAAAAAAGAGAGAAATATTGAAAATGATCAGCTTCCCGGCCGATCGTTTTCGTCAGTCAGTTTGCGAATTTCGTTTCGTTTGCGAGGTTTGAATTTATACTGATCCAACTGCTCCAGATCAAATATAGCCCATTTCCGATTGGGAATGTTTTTAATCGTTTGGAATTGAACGGATCCGGTGTCTGAAATTTCGGTCCCGTCGGAAACGTTTGTGAGAGAAATCTGTCTGATATCCGTCCAAAGAGAAAAATCGAGACCGATATTTTTGTCGATAATTTCTCTTTTGATCTTTCCAAAAACAACATGAACTTTATTTTTCTCACCCCAGAGCAGAGCGGTTGTCAATTCTTCGGTGGAGATCACGGATTGGATGTCGTCGTATTTTGAAATCAGCACAAGAATCTTGTCTTCCGGTAGGGACTTTAAAATATAAGGAAGATCTCTGGCTATGATTTCCAATTCTCCATCCGAAAAGATATGATCTGTAAAAAAACCTAAGGAAGATTTTTTTACATATTTCAGATTTCCTAAAAGATCCTTCCACTGTTCCGAAGAGAGCTGCACAGGGTGGGTAAGAGGACCCGACGTTACGATGTCTTCGAACTGATCGATTCTAGAGGGGCTGATTCTAAAATAAGCAATTTCTTCCGAGTTGTAGATCAGATTTTTGCTTTTAGACCAAAAGAAAATTCCTTTTTCATGAACCCAGGAGCATTGAACGAGAAAAAAAACGAAAAGGAAGGGGAGAAGTTTGAATGTCTGTTTCATTTAGAATTTTGATCCACAAAGTCCTGAAAAACCGGATACTTGGTTAGAAACTCTTCGTTGGTATAAAGGTTCACAATTTTGTCCAATCCCGATAGCCGAAAGACCGAGTTGAGGGATTTATTGAGACCGAAGATATTTACGATTCCGTTTTTTTCGCGAATTTGATTTCGAACCTTGATGATAATGCCGATTCCCGAAGAATCTATGAATTTGACCTTGCCCAGAAAAAAACTGATGATTTCCGGACTTTCGGTTTTTACGGATTCTTCAAATTCGTAGTAGAAATCCCGCGAATTATCCATCAGAATATCTTCAAGAACGCTAAGAACGATGTGGTTCTCTCGTATCTCACTACGGATGATCATCAGATCGAAAAAACACCCGGAAGAAAGGTCTGTCAAGAAGTAAAATGAATCAGTATCTTTCTTGATTTATTTCTTAGAACTGCAAATTTGAACTGGAAACGCGGATTGCAAGGGTTGCTTTATGGCTGAGTTCGATAAAACAAAACGCTCCATTGGAGTGAATAATCTGGATGATAAAGCCAGGAAAGAAATGTTTGATAAATTCCAATCGGCGGGCGGGAAAGTCGTCAGCGATAAGGATAAAAAAAAAGAGGATTCCTCTAAAAAGTCAAACCCACCGAATGTCCGTCAAGGACAGAGGAGTCAGGCAGGCGGAAAAGATTCCTCTTCATTCCGTTCCGGGGGTGTTTCTTCCTCGCGAGGAGGCGCTGGTTCAGGAAAAGGTACCGTTCCTGCTCGCGGACCGAGCCCTCGGGACAGAAAGGCTCTTGAAGATGAAATGGGAAATTTTGTCAATCGGCTTTCTGTACGAATCAAATGTTGGTTGGGTCGTGTCACCGGATTTTCTTCCTCCGAATTGTTACCTTCCTTTCTTTCAGAATTCAATCTCTCCGGAAAAAAATCTCTGCTGGAACTCAACTTTGTAGGAAACGATATTCTCGGAAATCCGGCCTATGCCGGAAAAATCGCAAAGGAACTGGATGCTCAAAATCCGATTTATATCGAACTTTTGGGTAGAATGCATAAACTCTATGATAACGGAGAGATCAATCAAGTTCTAGAACCGCATAACGCAGCCCCCGATCTTCCTGTTGCAATTTCGCGAATCAGCGATCCTTTGTATTCCATCTTTAGAAAATTATATTATGTTTATCCATTTCAGGGAAGTTATGTGAAAGCCGTAACTTTGGGTTATACCGTTTTGGAAAAATTGGAAGGAAAACCTGCGAGCATTTATAATACCAAGAAAAAAAGAGCGTTGCAGGAATTTGATTATCTTTTCGGAACCTTGTTTGACAAACTCTATCTTATCATTCTTAGAAATGAGAATAAGAACATTCCGCTTCTGAGCAATACGATGGAGGCCGTTCTCGGAATCATTCCCGAGGAGAAGCCCGGACATAGGCAGCAGGGCGAGGAATTGGACGAAATTTCCGGAGGTGCCGCGCCGGAAGAGGAGGAAGTGGTCGAGGAGAAAAAAGAGGAAGCCAATCCCGAGGATTCTCTCAGCAAAGAATTAAAATACGGCTTAAAATTGATGCGTATGATGTCCCTGGATCAGCTTCGCAAAAAACACGATCCGAAGGGTGATCACGAAACTATGCCTTCCGCGGACAAAGCCTTTTTGACATGGTTGTTTTTTAAGGAATTTGATGCGGAATATTCCTTTGTGATGACCACTAAAAAGATCGATATCAAACCGACGATCGTCAACGGTTCCAAGGTTGATTATCGCGAAAAAATGGTCGATCACTACGAAACATCACGAGCTTCGATCGAGCAGTTTCGAATTTACGAACAGTATTACAAAGAACTCAAGGATCATCTCAAAAATCCCGGCGCGAACTATATCGAAGCTTCCAAAAAAACGACTTCTTTGGAAACAAAACGGAGCCAACAATCCAGAAACGTCCGGGTGACCGTAAAAGAATTCGTGGAAAAAACAGCCGAGATTCTGGAGAAACTGATCGCGGATATGAAGACCAAAAAAGAGGTCGTTACCAATATGGACGATCTTATGACATTCGATTTGATGGAATCAAAACGTAGATTGAATAAAAAGCCTATCAAACAGTGTATTATGGAATCTTATTGTTATGCGATCGCTCTGGCGGGAAGGCTTGAAAACGGAGATCTTTTTGGCGGGGTCACCGAGCTTGCTCCGGAAGAAATGGAAAAAGAATTCGGAATCAAAACTGAGGAACCTACTATCGCCGAATCCGAGCTCGGAGTTCCTTCGGCAAACACAGGAAGCGGGGACAATCTCGATGCGGACACTTTGGGAGTCGATCCTTCCATTTTGGGCGATTAATTTAGGAAGGTATCTACCGATTGTCATCAGCAAAAGTCACACTTTTTCAAAAAAGTCTCAATCAACCGATCAATAACGATCAAAAATCAAAGTTAGCCAAAGAAAAGTCGGACTTTCTTCTTTTACCGGAATACTTTCCGTTTTACAATCCGGTTTCCACTCCGGAGGGATCCGCCGAAAAATCAAAAGCACTGAGTGACGAAATTTTGATGATTTCCGAATATTACAAAGGCGTAATTATCGGAGGATCGATCTTTCGTAAGGACGACTCCGGAGCTTTAAGACTTTCCGTTCCGATCGTTCAAAACGTCGTGGTTGTGGATTGGTATGACAAACAGTCTATTCTTCCCGAAGAAAGCCCTGCGATCGCTTCCAAAGCGGAAACGATCTTTATCATGGCAGGGTTTCGTTTTGGGATCGTCGCCGGAAAGGAAATCGAAAATCCGCAACGTCTGGAAGAATTGAAATCTCAAAATGTAAATCTTTTATTCCATATCGATTCGGTCCTTGAGCCCGATTCTACACATGCTCAGGATTTGGAACGTTATGCTAAATTGTCGGCTCAGTCCGGAATTTTTATCGCTCGCGTCAGCGGAGTCGGCTCTGCTCTTGGGAGATCTGGGATCGGACGAAGCCTTCTTTCTACTGTCTCCGGTGTCAACTGGAAAGTCGCCGAGACGGAAAAGGATAAAGAAGTCATCAAGACGGTTACGATCAACGGAGTGAACGGATTGTTTTGAATTTTAGTTCCGTATTGCTGCCGGAGCGAAAGGATCCCTCAAAATTTCCAGTTCAAACAATTGCAATCCATGAAATCCTTTAAAAGTCGACTGTTTGCGTTTTTAATTTTCGGAATTCTCCTCGGTATACTCATATTACACTTTGCAACCGTAATCACTCTTGCGCCCGTAAGGACGACTACTTCCCTCAATCCGATAAAAGGGATGAAAGATGTGGAGATCGACTCCGGTGGTTTGAAAATCAGAGGTTGGTTGTTCGAGGCTCCGAACGAAAAGGCGGTGGTTTTGCTTCTGCACGGAATCAGAGCGAATCGTCTTAGCATGTTGAACCGCGCAAAGTTTTTGCATTCAAAAGGATACTCAAGCCTGCTTCTTGACTTTCAGGCGCACGGAGAAAGTGAAGGGGATCTCATCACTCTTGGGCTAAAGGAAAGCGAGAATGTACGCGCTGCTATCCGTTATCTCAAGAATACAAAAAGAAAACTGCCGATCGGGGTGATTGGAAGTTCTTTAGGAGGAGCTTCAGCGTTGATGGCTGATATATCCTCGAAAATTCGTTTTTTAATTTTGGAAGCGGTGTTCCCGGATATTGAAAGCGCGATTCGAAACCGATTGAATTACAGACTTTTTAAACCGTTAGGTCTTTTTACACCTTTGGTTTATGAGGTTTTACGCTATGAACTCAAAATTCCGGACTCGGGAATTCGTCCGATCGATTTGATTGCAAGAGTAACCTGTCCCGTTTTTGTCATATCCGGAGCGGTGGATTTATACACTCCCGAATCGGAAGCTCTTGACCTTTTTCGAAATGCACCCGATCGAAAAGATTTATGGATCGTAGAAGGTGCGGAGCACGTGGATCTTTATCGTCATGCACCGCGAGAATATGAAAAAAGAATATTTGATTTTATCGAAACATATCGTTGAGAATCGGGTCGATTCTTTCGATGATCGAAATTTAGCTTTGGAGAAAATCAATGCAAATCACGTATGAATTGACGATTGAAGATATCGTAAATTTCAATCTCTATCATTTTAAACATTCTAAGATTTTTAAAAAGAAAAGAATCATTCTCCGATGGCTGATTCCGATCTGGGTGATTGTAGTTTATCTGTATCTCAATTTTGATCAAATCGATACAATTTCTCTTTTGTATAACATTCCTGTTTTTCTGTTTGGGATCGTATGGTATTTGTTTTCCGATCGGTTTTATTTTTGGAGACTTCGTAGCAATGTCAAAAAGATGCTTCAGGACAATAAAAACAATGGGATGCTTGGGAGACAAACGATCGATATCAAGGAAGATCTATTCAAAGTGGAAACCGATTGGAGCTCATCTCAATTCAAACTGGGGTCGGTCAATACGATTGTCGAAACGGATCAATATTTGTTTTTATACCTAACTTCAATCCACGCATTGATAATTCCGGTGAACATTTTTAAAAATGATGAAAAAGAAATTTTTCTCAAAAAAATGAAAACATTCATTTCTTTGACGGTTTAAGGAAATTTTTAAACCGAAGTGTTCTTAAATGGAATTTTGAACAGTTTAATATACAATCAAGTGATTAAACGATCGATCAAAAAATCAGATCAGAATGAATGCTCTTCTATCGGCTTTGAACCCGTTTCAAAATGCAATAAGCCAGTTTCACATATTTTAATAAATATGATATCCTCCATTGTGGATATAGAATTGAGTCACTTCGCATTAAAATTTTCTAAAAAAATGCGAAACTCTTGAATTTTTATATTTAAATCCCCATGTGAAATCCCGCCGATTTCGCAGAAAGTAGAAGCGCTATGCCCCTTATCACCTTCAGACCCGGTAAAATTCTCCCTTTCTTCTACAGTTTGATCGCGATGGCGATGTTTCAAAACTGTTCTTTTGAAAAGGACGTTCTTTGCAAGGTCTCTCTCTATGATCAGTTTATGAGTACTTTATTTCAATCCAAATCCTGCGATCCAGAAACGTTCGATAAAGCTTTGGGAATTCTGGCGCTTTTGGGCCGGCAACCTCGAACGGCGACTCCGATCCTTTTTGCGACACAAGTTCCGGTTCCCGGGAAGGATTTTCGGACGGTTGCAATGACGTTTGCGAATCATACCACTGGAATGAATGATGTTCCGCGAGGTGGGGATCTGATGATTCGCTATCCGAACGGGAAAATGCGGAATTTAACCAGAGAGGCTGGTTTTGGAAGTGCACAAGTCTTTCAAGGGGAGAATGCGATTGCGGTTCGGGATCCGAGCGTTCATTGGAGTGGTAAGAAAGCCCTTTTCAGTATGTTGATCGGTGCCGCAAAGGCAAAATTCGAAACGACAACCATTGCAAATGCAAGATGGCAGATCTATGAAGTATCCGGATTGGGTGAAGAGGAGTCGGTTTCCATTCGAAAACTGAGCAACCAACCGGCTGTTTATAACAATATTTATCCGATTTACGGATCCTCATCCAGAGTCCATTTTATATCGGATCGACCTCCGTTTGGTGCGGAAGCCTTATATCCTATGCTTGACGAATACGAGCTGACCCCCACAAACACAGGGGTTTGGAGTATCGATCCGAGTGTCGCGGGCGGAGATTTGAAACACTTGCATCATACTCCGTCCGGCGCATTTGACTTAAAAATGGATCGTTCCGGCAGATTGATCTTTACGGTCTGGGAACACGCTCAACAGGACATTTTTGCCAATTCGGATCTCAGTGAGTTTTTGGATTACAAACAGAGAACCGGAACCGGCGTCGGCTTCAATCGCGCTTCCCTTCCCGCTAAGTCGCGTAATTATTTTTTGGAGACTGCTGGATCGGGATCGGAACTCGTATTGGATACCTATTATAATTTCGGCACAGATTCAATTCGGGATCTTTATAACGGAGAACCGTTTTATCCGCCTCAAGAAAGACCGGATCAGTGGACGGCAGGACCGCTTCACTACGACCGCTCCCTGGTAAAACACTTTATCACCTGGGAAATGAACGAAGACGGTACCGAGGTTCTTACGATCAATCACTTGGGGGCTCATGAACTTCACTATTATCAACCGAAGATGATCGTGAACGATTCATTGATACAAGATAGAATTTTGGAAGCTTCCAATGCGAACTCGGATCTTGCATCGGGTCCGATTCAATCAAAACCTTTTGAGCAAATGATGCAATCAAACGAAGACCCAAATCAAGTGGGCTGCTACTATTTTACAAACGCGCATCACTTTGATTCTTATGGAGGGGGGCAAATCGGAAGATTTTGTGCCGAACCCGGGAAAAACGCCAATCAAATTTTTGCGGAATACATTACGGATCCTGTGACTCGCAATCCGCCATCCGATTTTTTTCCTCCAGCGGGACATACCGGATTGTATCGAAATCCGACTCCTCTTAGCAACGGGGTTTTGTTATCCGCGCATTCCAATCCGGTAAACACTCTTCGAGATAGACCTTCTTTTCAGATCAAAGAATTGGAAAAAATCGGCGACTACTTTGTGCCCGTCGTAAATTTAACAACTCCTACCGATTGTAATGTGAGCTACTTTACTCCGGATGAGGAAAGATCGTATTTTGGTCCTTGTTGGCAGCTTTCACCAGCGGAAGTTGTGCCAAGGGAAGTTCCGACCCCCCGAACCGCTAGTCTGCCTCAAATTGAAACCACAGTTTTTCAGAATCAGGGTGTTGATATTACGACATTTCAAAATTATTTAAAGGACAGAAATCTGGCCATGTTTGTCGTTCGTAATATCACAAAACGTGATGCAGCGGATCGCCAGCAACCGTTCAATCTGAGAGTTTTTGGAACAGGTACTGCGAGCACGATTCCCGGCTTTAACGCGGCTGCGGGTCATAAGATCTATGATTTGCAGAATTTTCAGGTATATATGGCGGAGATGAGAAGAGGCGCGGAAGGAAGAAACGGACGACGAGTGCTGCCCACTAAACTTTCCGGATTGACCAACGTCACGTTGAGAAATTCGCTGATCAATGAAAACGGAAACATAGCCGGAAGCCCGCTTCTAACCGAAAACGGATTTCGTATCTTTAATGACGGCTCCGTTGTCGGAATCGTTCCTGCGGATCGCGCGGTTTCTTGGGAATCACTGGGCCCCGTAGTGCAAGGTTCGCACCCGATTGTCAAAGAACAGGTTTGGGTTTCCTTTCGTCCGGGGGAAATCAGGGTTTGCGCAAGTTGTCACGGTGTGAACGAGAAAGATCAGACGGGCGCTGTCGGTTCGCCCACAAACACTCCCCAGGCGCTCGTGGAATACCTGCAAGCATGGGATGCAGCTCATTAATTTGAGAGAAAGGTTATCTTAAACTACATTTGGAAAATCTAAACTTAAGTTTTTCCTCTGTTACGAATTAGCGCATTTTTGAAATGCGCTAATTCTAATTTGAAATGTTTCATAAGGAAGATTCAGGTAAGAGTAAAACGGACTTTTATGAAAAATGAAAAAGTTTGATACTGATCTGTGATTTTGAAAATAAGAAAAATGTAAATTCTAAATTTTATTATGCAATTCGCCGCTCTTTCAAAGCAAATTGTGATCCTTCATCGAACTGTAAAACGTTTGGATCGTAACTTTTAAAATCGCCGCCATCGGTACTGCAATCAACATTCCCACAAGTCCCAATGCGGCTCCGCCCACGGTCACGGCTCCAACGACCACGATCGGATGCAGCGACACCGATCCGGAAATGACGACCGGTTGAATGATAAAATTGTCTATGATCTGCGCGATCAATACTACGATCAAAATCGAAGTCATGAGTTCTCCGGATTCGCTCCCGCCGATTACGAGAGAAAAGAATAAAGGAGGAATCGCTCCCATAAGCGGCCCTAAATAGGGAACCGAATTTGCGATTCCGAGAAAAAGTCCGAAGATATAAAAATACGGAAGTCCGATGATGTAAAATCCGGCGGTGGATACGACACAAATGATCGCTCCCTGGATCATCAGACTTTTGAGATAGTTTGTAAGCTGTTCGTTGATTTTATAGGTGACCATCAACGCCATTTCAAAATAGCGATTCGGAATGAGGGAAATCAGATTTTTATACATTCCGTTTCCGTTTAGCAAAAATAAAAACGCGAAAAGAGGGGTGATAATCATATATCCGATCAGGGTAGGGATATAAGATACGAATCCTTTAACTTGTTCGTGCATAATCTCGGCGATTCTTTTGATGAGCTCATCGGGTCGTATGATTTCATTCCAACTCGCGGGGAATTCGTTAAACTGAAGATTGACCGTTACGGTCAGATATTTAAACTTTGCGTCATCCAGATCCTGTTTCCAGTTTTTGAGAAGAGGATTTAACGTGGAAACGATCGGCGGTGCGACCGCGTTGATAAATAGATAGATCGGAATGCTGATCATGAGCATCAGGATCGCGATGGATAAAATTCGCGGAATTCCCAAACTTTCCAGATTGTTGATGGTTCCGTTGAACGCGTAAAAAATCAAAAGCGCCATTACCATCGGAACGGCTAAAAGTTGAAGCCCCCATAGGAAAACTACGATCGTAAAGGTTACGATTAAGAAAAAGACGATTCGAATAAAATACTCCGAGAGTTCTCTTCTTTCTCCTTCATGCATTTTTTTGTTTTCCTCGGAAATAGGCCTTTTCCAAAAGACCGTTGGTTCTGTGCAGTCTTTCTACGATGACCGTCGAGAGGCTCATGAGAATTTCAATTCCGATTCTCGGTTTTGTTTCTATGATTTCTTTTAAGTCGGGCTGGAAAAAACCCAATAGAGTCGTGTGTTCCAAAGCGATTGCCGTCGCCGTTCTTCTTTCTTCCGTAAAAAGAGAAAGCTCTCCGAAAAAGGCGTGTTGATCTAGATGAGCTAGATCCAATTCGATTCCGTCTCTGACCGATCGAATCACGACTGAACCTTCGTAGACCAAATAAAATCCGGCACCGACTTCTCCTTGTCGAAACACGATATCCCCTTCTTGGTATTCTCGGACGTGCACCATTCTCGCGATTTCAATCAGGGTTCTTTTTTTCATTCTCCCGAAAACGGAAGTTTCTCTAAGAAACCGAATGATCTCTTTGTTATTCGCCTCATTGCGACGAAAAATCTTTTTCCAAATGGGCAGGTCCAATGCTTTCAAGAATTTATTTCTCCTCTTCGAGCTTCATGGTAAAGATAAGAATCGTAAGTCCGATCGTTACACAGGAATCGGCGAAATTAAACGCGGGCCATCTCGAAAAGAGAAGAAAATCCGGCCAATCGAAATCCAGAAAGTCCACGACTCCGATGTATTCCGCGGCGCCCGGATGAAATCCGAAACGGAAACCGGTTCCCGGAATTTTAACGAAAAATTTATCCAAGAAATTTCCAAAGGCTCCGGCCATCACAAGATTCCATCCCCAGGGATTTCCTAAATCGTGATTTTTCCATCTGTAGCCGATCAAAAATACGATCGCAATTCCCGTGGCAAGCAAGGACGGGATTGCGTTGTCCTGAAACGCTCCGAAGACAAATCCTGTATTAAAAGTCAGAGTCATTCTAAAAAAACTACCGAGGACTTCTATATAACGATGAGGTTGAAAATAGAGAATCACCAGAAACTTGGTTACGAGGTCGATTACAACACCGGTAAAGATGACTCCCAGATAAAGAGGGCGGTAGACGTCTAAAAATCTTTTTTCAAAATACTTCACAAAGGGGTTCCTTTCTTTTTAAGTTTATTTTTCCAGAATGAATAGATAAGTACAAGTCCGAAAAAGCAAGAGGTTCCGAAAAAGCCCCAGCTCTGAAGTTCCGATCCTTTTTCGAGATAATAATTTCCAAAATGAATTCCCGCAATGAGGAAACCGCTATAAAGAATCTGATGTCCGAGAACATACATTTTCCGAGTATGACGTTCGACTTCCCGGAGTTGAATTCCCTGTTTTCCACGATTGATATTTTGGAGTACTTTATAAAATTCTCCGGGAATGGAGAGAGCGTTGCCTAAAAGATTCTTGTCTTCATTTAACAAAAGTGACTCCAGTCCGCCTTCTTTCCCGGTGGCGACGGCCCGGAACGGTTTTTCACCGTAATCCAAAACGGTTCGATACGGATCTAAAATCGATGTGATCCCAACCAGTAAACCCAGCACCCGTTCCAAGAAAATGAAATTTTCGGGAATCTGAATCATTCTAAAAATTTCTTTCAGACTGGAATTGATCTCTTTGAGAAACAATCTGTCTTCCCGCGTATGAATTTGATCTAGGGAAAGATTTTTAAAATAATCCGTATCCGAGATAAATCTTCCCAGTTTTTCCAGAGAATACCGGACGACTTCTTCCAGTTTTTCCCGATCGGCGGAATCCGAAAGAGCTCCCACATCCTCCAGACCCGACACGACTCCATAGTAATCCTTGCTGATCGCGGAAAGAAAGATCTTTTTCAACGCGAATACTCCGTTTGCGGGCATTTCTCCCACGGCTCCGAAATCGATAAAACAGAGTTTTTCATCCGGGGTATAAATGAGATTTCCGGGATGAGGATCCGCGTGATAGAATCTGTATTGAAAGATCATCTGAACATAGGCTTTGACTAAAAGTTCCACGGGTCTGGATTTTGCCTGACCTTTGAGAATCGGAGTCGCTCTGGTGATTTTGACTCCTTCGATAAATTCCGTGACAAGAACGCTTTTTCCCGAAAATGGACGGATCACTTTCGGGAAAACGTAATCGGGTTCTTCCGCAAAGAGTTGTCTCATTCGATCGTAAGAATCCGCCTCCAGTTTAAGATCGGTTTCTCTCGTTACGAGATGCGTGATTTCGTCGTGGACTTTTTTGTATTCAAAACGAAACAAATAACGGTTGATGCGTTTGAGAAAGGATCGAATGTTTTTGAGATCATTTGCGATCAGAGATTCGATTCCGGGATACAAAACCTTGACGGCGACTTTTTGTCCTCCGATCGATGCGACGTGCACCTGAGCCGTGGAGGCGCTAGCTTCGGGAACACTTTGGATATCCGGAAATACCTTTGTGATTTCTTTGTTGAATTCCAAACAAAACCGTTCTTCGATTTCGGAGAATGGGTGAGGCGGAACCCGATCCTGCAGATCTTGTAAAGATTCCGTAAACGAATCCGGAAAGATATGAGATAGATTGCCGAGATATTGGCCGAGTTTGATATACACTCCGCCCATGGATAAAAAGAAATTTCGACTGTCCTCGCCTAATCTGTGAAAGTATTTTTCTTGAACGGAAGGATCTCGATAGGAAGGGAATAGGATTCTACCTAATTTAAAAAACCAGAATATAGACCAGATCTTTTTCCAGACAAAAGAGCTCGCGTTCCAAAATCGCCAAGCGCTGCTATGTTTTCTGTAGGAATGGGTTTCCTGAGGTTCGGCTGTTCCGGTTGTGGAAGAAACGAGCATAGATAAAAATTCTAAACCTCTACGATTCTTTTTTCGGCTCCTTTCCGGATCGTATCTAAGAGAGTGAGAATCTGAAGATTCTCCTCCATATTCCCCGTGATCTGAGAAGGTTTTCCGGTCAGATGACGAAAAAGAGCGTCGTAGAGATTCAGGAACGGATTTGAGCCTGCGGAAGATTTTTCGGAAATTGAAACCGGAGTCAAACTATTAAATCCTTTGTATTTGCGGGAAGGTTTGGATTTCCAAATTCGAACCTCGTCGTTCCCGACGAGAAATCGAGCGGACTCGGTCTGAATGTCCAGCTCGAACTGAAAGTAATTCCGCATTCCACCTGCTTCCAAAAAGACAGTTTCTCCCCGAGGATAGGTCAAAAGAGCCACTGCTTGTTCTTCGACGGAAGAATCCCGGTACGATCTGAGCACACTGCGAACCTTGTCGGGCATTCCCAGATACCAGATCAAGAGATCGACCGCGTGAGTTCCGTCATGAAAGAGGGGACCCGTTTTGTCCAAAGTCGCTCTGCCCGGATTTCTGGCGGAAGTCAAAACGGAAGCGCGTATTGTCCGGACCGGGCCATAGGTTTCTTCCTGGATCCACTTCCGAACTTGCTGATACAGGGGGTGATATCTTCGCTCATGATTGACCCAAAGATTCGTTTTTGTTTCTTTACAGAGTTTGGCGAGTTTTTGAGCGAGTGGTAGGGAATGGCAAACCGGTTTTTCCACGAGCAAATGTCGGAAGCCCAAACGAATCGCCGACTTTGCGAGTTCAGAATGGGTTTCCGAAGGGGTCGCGATTACCGCAAGACAGGAACTGAGATCGATGTTTTTCCGTTGTGTGTGTGAGTTCCTACTTTTTTGTCCGGATTGATTGATAGAAAAGAAAGGAAGCGATGCGTTTGTCTTGGACGGGGTTCCGACTTTTCGGATGGAAGTTTTTTGTTTGGAATTGTTTGAAGAAGTCGGAACTCGATCTTTTCCCAAAGTGATAGAATCGAGTTCCCGATCTTCCACAGAAAGAAACGCGCTCGACCATTCTCGAAAGTTCGCAAAACATTTGCTTTCTTGAATATTCCAATCCTTGCAAAATTGTCTGCGTCTTTCTTCCGACGGATCGATTGCCCCCAAAAGAAAGAATTTCTTTTTTCCCCAAGCGGAGAAAAGTGCGCCCGAGTGTGTACAAGGATGATTTCTGAGCGGATCTTTTTCAAGAAGGGAGGCGATTCTCCCGAGACCTATGAGTAAAACCGGGATCATGGAATTTTCAAATCATTGCTCATTTGGAACTTAGAATCAAGAGTTATTTGATTGGAATCGAGTCATTGATGAAAGTATTTTGGAGTTCCTACAATTTGGGTTTATTTTTTGAATTGTAGGAACTCCAACAAAACTTACTTATGTTTCGACCAAGGCGCCGCTTTTTCCAGTTGAGCACTGAGACGAAACAAAATATCTTCTCTTCTTCTCGCTGCGGTAAACTGCAAACCGAGAGGGAGCTCGTCGGAAGTTTGTCCGATCGGAATCGAAACCGAAGGTTGTCCGGTCAAATTTGCAAGTTGCGTAAATGGAGTTCTCGAAAGGCTTGTTTCGACAAGTTCGTCCACAAGACCGGAAGCGAGCATCATTCTCCCCAGGCCGAGTCTACCTATGATTTGCATCGCGATTTTTTCACCGAGTGTCGGTTCGAGTTCGCCTATCTTTGCCGCGGGCATCGCGGTTGTTGGAGTCAGATAGAGATCATAGGTTTCATGAAATCTTTCCATCGCAAGAGCGGCCTTGTCCCATACTTGCAGAGTGCGGACAAATTCTCCTGCGGAAACGGTTCTTCCCAAAAGTCCCAAAATCCAAGTGACATCTTCCACGTCACTCATCCTTGCCTTTCTTTTTAGAATCGGTTCCAGGTTTTTGAGTTGAGCCGCGACTTCTCCAAAGTACATCGTGATAAACGCTCTTCCGATCGCTTTACCATCCACAGGCGCGTCTTTTTCTTCCACCTTATGACCGAGAGAATGTAATAACTTTGCGGTGTGTATGACGGATTCCACACAGTCCGGATGAACCGGAGTTCCGATTGGAGATTGGGTTGAAAACGCGATTCTGAGTTTGCCCGGAGCCTTTTTGATTTCCGAAAGAAAACTGGTCTTTGGAGAATCGAACGAAAACGCTCCCGCGTTTTCGATTCCGCTCAACGCATCCAAAAATGCCGCACTGTCTCGAACCGTTCTGGAGAGAACGTGATCCACAGAAGCTCCTTGCCAGAATCTTCCGAAATAAGGACCCACCGGAGTTCTACCCCGGGTAGGCTTCAGACCAAACAATCCGCAATAAGCCGCGGGGATTCGAATCGATCCACCGCCGTCCGAAGCGGTCGCAACAGGAACCATTCCCGCGGCAACAGCCGCTGCGGATCCTCCGGAAGAACCTCCCGGAGTTCGTTCCAGATTCCAGGGATTTCGAGTTGGTCCGTGAAATTTTGGCTCCGTGATTCCCATGAGAGCAAATTCGGAAACATTGGTTTGACCAAGAAAAATGGTTCCGGCCAGTCGAAGTCTTTTTACAAATTCCGAATCTTCGGGGGCGATATAATTTTTGAATGCCTTCGAACCCGAGGTCAAAGGGGCTCCCGCGATGGAATGTACGATGTCTTTTACAAGAATCGGAACACCTCGAAACGGGCCGTCCGGAAGTTTGGATTTTGCGGTTTTTTTTGCGTCCTCATAAAATCGGGTAATCACCGCATTGAGCCCGGGATTGATCGCTTCGATTCTTTCTATGGCGGATTCGACAAGTTCAGAGGGATGAACCGATTTTTTTCGAACCAAATCCGCGAGCCCGGTGGCGTCATAATAAGTGTAGTCTCGAAACGATTGCGACATGGTCAAACTCCGAAAACAAGAAGGGAACTTCAATGAGAATGACGGGTCAAGATAAAAAGGAAGTTTTTAGGATTCCGAGAAAAATGGGATTCTAAAAATGTGGACTCCATACCTAAAATATCCGATTCTAATTAGGAAGGCGATTTCTTTTGAATATGGTAATGAATTCTAAAATACAGAAGAGCCCATCGAACGCCAATCAAAGCGAAACTTTGAGTTACCGATCTCGCTTTATCGACAGAGTACGTTCCAGATCCCAAGCGAGCTCTAAAATTTCCGTACTCATCCTTTTATTTCCTCTCTTCCTTTTTGCAGATCCTGCCTTGGACAACGAGTTTCTCAGAGCGGTTCAGGAAGGAGATCCTAAAAAGACGGAGATCTTAATTCAAGCGGGAGCTGCCGTGGATGCGACCGATTCCAGAGGAAAAACAGCATTGATGATCGCGGATCATAGACCGGAGGTCGCGGAAGTTTTGATCCGAGCAGGGGCGAATGTAAACGCACAGGATAAGGACGGGAGTTCCGTGCTTTTAGAAAGTTTATCCGGACTTTTGGACGTGAAGGTTTTGGACATCGACGACCTCGCGGTTCCGAAGAGATTGATCGAATCCGGTGCAAAGATAGAATATCTGATGAAGATCGCCGGTTCGGATAAAATGATCCCAGTGTCGATTCTCAACGTCGCGATCCGTCGCGGAAATCTCGTATTGGTAAAGTTCCTTGTGGATAATCACGCGGATGTAAACTTTGATAAGGGAAGCCCTGAGGAATTTCCTCTTTTTCTTGCCTGCGGAGCTGGAGTTTCTCCTGCGAACTTTTCGATCGTGGAATATCTTTTAAAAAATCATTCCAAGCCGGATTATACGAGTCGCTTACACGAAAGAGTCGCGGATGGAAAAACGATTCAATCCGGAGTAAACAACGCGCTTCATTTTTTATCCGAGGAGCCGGATGCCGATTTGAGAATCGCCGAGCTTCTCGTAAAGTCAGGTACCAATCTGAATCAGAGAAATGCGGAAGGAGTCACGCCGCTTTTGCAGGCGTTGATGCGAAGAAGAGTTCCCTTGGTCGAAAAGTTATTGGAACTAGGAGCCGATCCGAGTTTTGCGGATGTCCAAGGCAATACTCCTTTGGAAGAAGCGCATAAACAAAAATTGGATACACTCGAGGCGTTGATACTGAAAAGAATCGGCGGTAACAAAGAAAATCAGGAAAAACTTTCTCAGTAATCTCTTCTCATAACGAAATAAAAATTTGACTTTTTTAAGACGAGTTTTTTAAATTCGAAACTCAAAAACCAAAAATCCCTTTCTAAAATTGAGCCGAATATCGGCTTGAGAATTTGTATAGAATTTATAGATATGATTTCCATCGAATCTGTCGATTCGAAACGGGCTCATCGTTTGACTCAAAGCAAAATCGTTTCCGATTATCTTTTATAAAAAAGTGCCGTTTGTATAAGCTCGTATACAAGGTGTAAAATTTTAAACGATCATTTTCGTTTTTTTAAACGAAGATAAAAATCGTTTTATAACGGAATATACGTTACTACGCATTGCTTGTTGAAATGATGAAATTTTGTATCTCGAAACAAATAGTGCGATTCTTTTGCTTATAATTAAAAAACACAGCACTTTCTATTTTAGCATTGAAAACCCAAAAGAAGAATTTTAAACGGATCAGCATAAATGTTCTAAAATGATTTCGATTCAGAGTTCTTATCTTGGTTTTAACTTATTTCGCTTAATCTTATTGTATACGTATCTTTTTACATAACACTGAAAAGGATTTTTTCATATTTCCCAATTATAACTTAGTATACTGATCCCTCACCTAACAAGGGTAACCTTGATTTGATAATTTACTGGTTGTTAGGTTCGGCTATATGTGAAATTTTTGTCTTTAACAGACGTTAGCTTTCAAAGCCGTTTTAGCATTGAATTGATCCCGAAACTAACTCAGCAGTTGACTGGTTGAAGTAAAGTTTGCAATGAGTTGACTTACGGTTTGTTTCAAAGCGGATTTCTTTTGCCAATAGGATCAGATTACAAAAACCAAACCGGTTTAGATCGATATTGTGTGATAGATTGAGCAGGATAAATCAACAGCTTTTGATATGAAATATTCCTAACGGAGTAAAACGTTGAGTTTTTCAAGATGCACGTTGAGGTTCGAGCCATGTAGCTAAATCGGCTACATTTTTTTACATGAAATTCATGTTTGATATAAGCATAAAGAAATTGAATTCATTTGAAAAACAAATGATCTGGAATCACGCGGTATAGATGTCTCAAGAGGAAAGTCGAAAAATAAAAAATAAATTTCTAGGACAATTTTTTACTCCCGAAAAAGTAGCGGATTTCCTGGTAGATTGGGTTCTGGGTGCGGATTGTATGTCCAATTCAGAAAATCCAAAACGTATACTGGACCCTGCAATCGGAAACGGAATTTTCTTCAAAAGCATACTTGAGAAACAACCAAATCTGATCGCCGATTGGATCGGTTTCGATCTTGATCCACAGTGTTTACAATCCAGCAGAACATCGCTCAAAGATAGAATTTCACCGAAAGGATCTTTGCAATTTTATGATAAGGATTTTCTTATGGAAGTTTTGGATCGCAAACTAGATGCGATTCTATGCAATCCACCGTATCGTAAGATAAGCGATAAAAGTTATTATAAAGAATTGACGCTAAGATTCGAAGGGCAATGGGAAAAAAAACTTCCCGGCACGGCGAACTTATACGTATTCTTTTTGCTCAAGTGTTTGGATCTGATCAAGGTCGGCGGACGTGCGGCGTTTTTAGTTCCACAGGATTTTTTCAATTCAGGATACGGAGTGTATATCAAATCCGCTCTTCGAAAATCCGGATTGATACACTCTCTTTTTCTGTTATCACCTCAGGACAGTCTTTTTGACGAGGCGGTTACGAGTTCCTGTATTCTTTTATTGGAGAATTCCGAAACAAAAAACCGATCCGGATTTTATTGGGCGAGACTCAAGCCCGGCTTTTTTACGGATAAATCCCAATCGACTCCTGTGGCGGCTCAGTCGATTCATACCGAATGGATTTCGTTCCCGGATCCGGAGGCAAAGTGGAGTCCCATCTTCCATCGACTCGAAAAGAAAAGTTCAGGAACGGATCGAAAAGGCGAAACGGATACGGAAGAATCGGGTCTCAGCGTTTCTTTGTTGGAATTCGGAAAATTCACAAGGGGAATTGCGACAGGAGATAACGACTTCTTTTTATTTACGGAAACGATGGTCCGGGATTCCGGAATCCCTGAAAAATATTTCAAACCTTGCATACCAAAATCTCAATATGCAAGAAATCGAATTTTCCTTTATTCCGATTGGGAAACGTTAAGCCACAAAGGTGCTAAAGTATGGCTTTTGGACGTAAAAAACGAATTAAACCCGGCGGATTCCAAAGCATTGCAGGATCATTTACAATCCGGGATCGCAAGAGGGGTCAATCAGAGATTCCTACCCTCTCGTAGAAAAAATTGGTATACTCAAGAGGCAAAGGGTTCTTGTCCGATTCTTGCTTCCAGTTTTCATCGAACCGCAATTCGTATTGTAAGAAATTTCAGCGACGTTGCCCATTTGACTTGTTTTCACGGATTCAATCCGGTTCCCGGAATGGAGGAATGGGTGGATGCCGTTTATGCGTATCTCATTTCTTCGAAATCAAAACGGGATCTTGAAACTAGAAGAAGGGAGTATGCAAGAGGGCTTTGGAAGGCTGAGCCCGGCGATCTCAATTCTCTTTTGGTTCCGGATTTTAGAAAACTCAATCCTCCGATTCAACAAGAATTAAAACTTCTTGTATCTGATTTGCAGAATACTCGCTTTTCTTCCGATAAGGAAATCGAGATCCTGGACCGGATCGATTCTATCTTTCAAGATGAATCGATGTAAAACAAAAAAACGACTCAAGGTATCGTAAATTTTGACTTGATGCTTAAGAGAATCATTCGATTCTTCTGAGACGAAAGGACGTTTTATGCTGCAAAAAACAACTTTAGAATTTTTAAAAAAATTAGCGAAGAATAACAATAAACCCTGGTTGGAAAAAAACAAACTCCTTTTTACCGAAGCAAAGACCGATTATGAGAATCTGATCACTGAATTGATCTTTGGATTTGCAAAAATAAATCCGAATCTTGCCGGTGTGGATCCTAAAAAATGTATTTTTAGGATCCACAGAGATGTGCGATTTTCCAAAAATAAGGAGCCATACAAAACCAATTTTGGAGCGAGTATCGGACCCTCCGGAAAGGATTTGGGAAGACCTCTGTTTTACATTCACGTCCAACCCGGGGATCAGTCTTTTATCGCGGCGGGATTGTATATGCCCGATCCCCCGATCTTGAAAAAGGTTCGGGAATCTATTTTAGATAATTCTAATATTTTAAAGAAGATCGTGGGCGAAAATAAATTTAAAAAAGAATTCGGCGGGTTGTCCGATATGAAATTGAAAACCTCGCCGAAGGGTTTTCCAAAAGATCATCCGGATTTGAGTTGGATTCGGTATACGAGTTATATCGTGGAAAAAAATATCAAAGACGAGAACCTGCTGTCCAAAAGTTTCTTAAAAAACACAGCGGAATCCTATAAAATTCTACAGCCTTTTTTAAAATATTTGAATGATGCGATTTAAGCAAAAAAAATCCTCGAGGATAAGTCTCGATCCAATCCGGATTTTCTTTCGAGTGAAATCCGAATAGACGATTAAAAACGTGTGGGGGTACCGGAACCTTGGACGTTTAAGGACCGGTTTCTATAAAGTCGATCCGATTACTTTGTCTTTCTCAATTTAGCAGGCAGTTTGTCCCAAACCAATTGATACGAATTCAGGATTCTTTTTTGAAGTTCTTTTTGGGAAAGAGTTCTCAAGCTTTCACACAAAACCCAATCATACCTCGCAAGATACGGCGCGGGGATGATTCCCTTTTTTTGACATAAAAGTTCCGCGTCTTCCGGGTTGCACTTAAAACAGATCGTAAAGGGTTCCGCTGTCGGCATCACACAAAACATTTTGTTGTGAACCGAAAATACAAGATCATGTTCCCATTTGATGTCTTCCGTTACAAACGGAAGCGAAAGACAGAAGTTTCGGATCGGTTCCAAAAGAGGATTGTCCGTTTTGATCGTAATCAAGTTAAATCACCTCTAATTTGGAAACCGCGGTTTCGATTTTTTTTAGATCCTCGTCTTTGAGATATCTTTGAAACCGAAACGATTTCGTTTTCAAGAAATTCTTTCTCTCATAGAGGTGTAATTCTTTCGCAATGGGATCCCGATCGTAAACAGAATTTTCATTCTTTAAAACGGAAAATCTTCCTCGATATCGGTAAAATCGTTTCCATCCGATTCTTCCGCAATTGATCCCGTTCTTTTTTCTAGGTTTGGTTCGGAAATGCTCAAAGACAGATAATTTTTGCCGGTTGCGGATTTCCGGATCCAACCCGCCAATCGGTATGTTTTGCCTTCCAAAAGAACCTTTCCGGTATAATCCGGTTGTGTTTCTTTTTCCTTGGTCGCATTGCTAAAGAGACTTCCCTTTTTTTCTTTGAGTGCGTATTCTGCCATGTTCGATTCTCCTTGAGTTTGTTATGCGGCTTCCGATTTACGAAGCGCTTCCTTTTTCAGTGCTCTTTTGCGGATTTCTTCAATCAGCTTGTCTGCGAGGATTTCCGCGAGTTCTTCGATTCTTTCGTCCAGCCATTCGGGGTTCATAGTTTTCATGTTTGTGCTCCTTAACTAAAAACAAGATACAAGAAGCCCCGGACAAAAAATCAAAAGTCGAAAGGTTTTTTTTATAAAAACGGAATATATAATTTTTTGAGAATCGGACCCGCTCTTTTCCGCGATTTCGTCGATAAAATCTTTGACCTTTATCGCTGACGGAAAGAATAAAGACGTGGTTTACGGAAGCTAAAAGGATATGCGAATCGAATCAGAATCGTTTGAATTGGAGCGGTTTCGCGATTTTTTTCTCAATAGCGCCGAGGGAATTTGGTGTTTTGATTTGGGGATGTCTATTCCAGTCGACTTGGAAGAGAAGAACCAGGTATCTCTTCTTCTAACACACGCTAAACTCGCGATTTGCAACGAATCCATGGCGAGAATGTATGGATATTCCGCCGTTTCGGAAGTCATGGGACTTTCGCTTTCTCAATTGATCCCTTCGGATTCTCGCGAGGACCTTGAACATTTTTATACCTTTATCCGCAGCGGATACAATATAAAGGACGTGGAATCTCGGGAACTGGATCGTTATGGAAATTCTAAATACTTTTTAAACAGTGTGGTTGGAGTCGTAAAGGACGGAAATCTCGTTCAAGTCTGGGGTTCTCAAAGAGACATCACTCCTTTGAAAAAAAGCGAGGATCATCTGAAATATTCCCTGCGTCTTCAAAGCAATTTGACGGAAATTTCAAAAAGTTTTATCACCATTCCTCCCAGCGAATTGGACGAAGCGATTCGAAATTCCATAGAAAAAGCGGGACGGATCTGTAAGGCGGATCGTTCGTATATTATAGAATACTCAAATTCGAATCAATCGATTTCGAATACGTTTGAATGGTGTAGAGAGGGAATAGCTTCCCTGTCTCATCATTTTCAAAATATTCCGGTGGAGAGTATTCCTTCCGAAAAATTTGAAAGCGTTCGTAAATTCGGATATTTTGCGTTCAATTCCGTCAAAGAAATCGAAAACGACGACCCGTTTCTACGGGACCTATTACTCCCGCAGGGGATTCGTTCTCTTTTGATCATAGGTCTGATTTATGAAGGAAAGGAGATCGGATTTTTCGGATTGGATATGGTTTACGAGGATAGGACCTGGACCGAAGAAGAGATATCCATTCTCGGTTTGATCGGAGATTTGATTTTGCTCGCGTTTGACAGAAAAAAGAAAGAAGGCACGTTAAACGCCTTTTACGAAAAAATGCACTACGATTTGGAGCTCGGGCGTATCACTCAGAGATCGCTTGTCGATAGAACGTTTCCTGATTCCAAATACTTTAAGATGGAAACGTATTTTCGCCCCTTTGAAAAAGTGGGCGGGGATATAATCAGCACGATTCAAAACGAAGATGGGAGTATCGATATTCTTTTTGCGGATGTTTCCGGTCATGGGATTTCTTCCGCGATGGTTTCGGGAATGGTTGTGATCTCGTTTAAAAATTCCGCGAGAATCGGACTTTCTCCCGCGGAAGGATTGATCCGAATCGTGGAAGATCTGAAACCTTTGGTGGTCGATCATCATATTTCCGCAGTGCGGGTAAAATACATTCCAGAATCTAAAAAGTTAATTTATGCTTACGCGGGACACCCGCCCATCGTTCTTTTTCGAGACGGAAAGAAGTTGGAATTGGACGGAATGAACCTGCCTCTTCTTGCGTTTGACGGGGCGAAATACTACGATCAATCCATTGATCTTTTACACGGAGATCGAGTCGTATTTTTTTCGGATGGGCTTTATGAGATCTTTGATGCGCGGGGGAATATTTTGGATCTGACCGGATTTATTTCCATCTTGGAAGAATATCTCTACACGGAGTCCATCGAGGAATATATAGAGATGATCGTTTCCGATGTTTTTGCCTATTCCGGCGGAAATTTCGGAGATGATATCGCTCTATTGATACTTGATATCGTTTGAGGGACGGATTGAAAATTCGGATCGAACGTATGCATTATATCGTTTCGGATTTTTTCTTTCCGATCGAAAGAACCCCCGCTAAAACCAGGATGGTTCCCGCGATTCCGGATGACGTGATCGCCTCGTCCAAAAAAATCCAGGCCAACAGAATCGTGGAAATCGGACCTACTGACCCGATGATGGCCGCTCTGCCGGATCCGATCATACGGATTCCTTCCGACGTAAAATAAGCGGGAATCACCGTGGTCAAAACTCCCAAAGCCAATCCGTAAAGATACACTGGAAAAGGTTGTACCAGTAAGGTTGCGCTTTTAGTGATCGAAAAGTGGATGATTACGATCAAACCGGAAAGAAGCATCAGATACGAGGTAAACTTGACCGATCCGATTTTGGGAATTAAGGATTCGCTGCCTACGAGATAGAGAGAATACGCGACCGCGGATGCAAACACAAAAAGAACACCCTTGATCGCATCCGGTCCTTCGTTCCGGATATCCCCCAAAAATGCGACCGCAATTCCTGAATATGTAAGAGCGATTGCAAGGACTTCGATTCTTTTTATGTTTCTTCCGTATAAGATGGAGCTGATTACGAGCACGATCGTGGGATAGACGAACAATGTAAGACGTTCTAATCCGGCTGAGATAAATTCCAAACCCATAAAGTCGAATAAACTCGCCAAATAGTATCCTAAAAATGCAAGAACAAAGATCAAGGACCAATCTTTACGGGAAAGCGGAACGGAACTTTCTTTTTTTCCAGGATGAAATGCGATCCAAGCAAAGAATGGAATCGCAAAAAGCATTCTCAGAGTAAGAGCGGTGATGGAGTCGATTTCGTATCTATAAACGAGTTTTACAAAGATTGCCTTTGCCGAAAAAAAAACGGCACCGGCCAAAATGAGTGCGGTTCCTAAAAAGGGTTTCCATTTGGATTCGGATACTTCCATACATCCATCCTTGGAGAGCGAACGTTCTATGAAAGAAAAGTTTCCGTTATGAGAGTTTGAAACCGAAAATTATCACTCCGGATCCCAGGGATTTTTTAAAAAGACATTCCCGTCTTCGTCGACTGATGGAAAGAACGGAACTCCGGAAATGTTGTTTTTTCTTTTGAGCTCTTTGACTTTTTGAATCTGAAGATAACATTCGCTTAAAAAGAAGGAATGCCCGCAACCCAAAAGATGATATCCTTCGTGAATCAATGTCCCGGAGGCTCCGCCGGACAACCAATGTGAGATCGTTCTCGTTTGTCCCAAAATATATCCTCTGGTTCCGGTTTTTGTTTCCACGGCCCCCAAAACTTGAAAACTGGGAATTCCGAAAAAAGCGAAAAAAATTCCTACGATTTCAAACACCGTATCGCTGATCTTTCCCCCCGCGACCGCAAGCAAACGATCGCATTGGTTCGGCAGCTTTGTCATAAAAACTTCGTCCATGATTGCAAATCCGGTCCATCCGGGTCTTTCCCAGTTTTTGACTTCGCTTAATCGTATTTTAATTTTATAATGATTCAGTTCCCCGTTCCAAATATCGATCAGATCGATTAGATCTTTGTGAGAAATCTTTTTGTCCTTCCAGACGCAGAGTCGGAGGTTTTCCTCTTTTCCGAAGTCGATTTCGTTTCGGATCGAGGCTCGATGAAAACCCACCATGGTACAAGAAAAGGAGATCAGACAGAAAAAGAAAAGAGCACTTTGGAAGAATGAATTTGCGCGTTTGTTTTTACGGTTTGAATTTTGAAAATTCATCGTTAGTCGTTATGATGTTTTTGAAGGAGTTTCCAAGTAAAAAAATAAAGAAGGGAAAATTGAAAACAAAATCTTCCGAAAAATCATCGTTTCTAAAATCGCAGAGTTCCCCGATCTGATTTTGAAAATAAAAGCAAGCCAGATTTTACTGAAAGTCGGACTTCAAGCCCCGGTCAAGCGGATTTTCACGGAAAAATACTTTGTCGGAACAATGATTTTGTTCTGAAAATTGTCTCTAAAAAAAATCACGAAAATCAAGTAAAGTAGAAGCGATGCCGTCTCGATCTTTCGTAAGGAAACGAATCGGAGCAAAAACAAAAATCGTAAGTGTATAAAGACCTGTCCCAAAGGAAATATGAATTTTGGGACAGGTTATAAGTGTGGATCGATTCTTTAGAAAAATCTAAAATTATACTTTTTGAATTCGATACTTATGTTTCGTCCGGGACTCTGTGCATCCAAACGGAGAATAGGGCGCCGGTCGCGAACATGATCAAACTATAAATTGCGGATGGAATCGCCATTGCGGCATTGTTTAGGATCGTGGAAGCGATCGCGATTCCAAGCGTCCCGTTTTGAATTCCCACCTCGATAGTGATCGAAGTTCTCTGCGGTTTTGTTACTTTCATCAGAGTCGCGCCCAAATATCCCAAAATCATCGTGACTAGATTGAGAGCCAAAGCAGCGGGACCGACTTGGATAAAAAACGGAATCACGTTGTTTCTTTCTCGCACGATAGCGCCCACGATGATCAAAGCCAAAAAAAGTCCCGAAAGGATTTTTACCGTCTTTTCAAACTTGAGCGTTAGCTCCGGCTTTTTTGCGTTCAAAATCATTCCGATGGAAACCGGAAGCAGGGTGATCAGAAAGATTTGTAGGATTGTCTGAGGGATGTTGAGCTCGATCATTTGTCCCGCTCCGAGAAACTGATGCATGGACAGATTGAGAAGGATCGGGATCGAAATTACCGTTATGCAGCTTGTGATCGCAGTAAGTGTGATCGAAAGAGCGACGTCTCCTTTTGCAAGATGTGTGATCAGGTTGGAGCTCGCTCCGCCCGGGCAGATCGATAAAAGTATGAGTCCCACGGCCAGTTCTCCGGAAAGACCGGAAATACTTGCGATCGCCCACCCCGCAACCGGCAATAAGACCAATTGTAACGTGAGACCCGTGATCACCGCTTTGGGAAGTACAAAAATTCGTTTGAAGTCGTCGATCGTTAGACTCATCCCCATTCCGAGCATGATGATTCCTAACGCGACGGGAAGAAATACGGCTGTTAGTAAATTGGATTCCATTTTAAGACCTATTTTTTTGTTTCAAACTCTGTACAAGAATTCTCATATAGAGTCGATCAATTTTTGAATCTTCGAAATTTTACTGAGTTTTTCAAAGTCCGATCGAGATTTTTATCGAACGTTTGAATGAAGATAATCGAGAATGATTTGTTGAATGAATGTTCATGCCGAAGAAACGAATATCTTGATTTGAAATATTGTATCGGAACGGAATTTTTATATAAAGCGGAAGATATTTGTGAGGTCCGCTTTGGTTATCACTTGACAAAGAATTTTTTGGAAATAGATTCTCGATTCTTCATTTCAACATTCGGGAAACAAGATGAAAAATCTGAAAATTATATATGGAGCTCTTCTTGCCAGCTTAGTTTTGTTCGGCGGCTTTTTAGCAACCCTTGCAAATTCAAACGGAAGTTTTCCAAAGGACGTCAGTGGAATCGTATTGGGAATCACTGTTTTTTTTCTACCGGTAGCATGGTATATACCCTTGTTCTTTGCAAAAAAGAAGATGATTTTAGAAAAGTTGACTCTCAAGGAAAAGTTCGATTCGTATTCTCAGTCTAAAATTCTTGCTGTGATTTTTTTGGATGCCGGTTATACGATCAACGGAGTATTTTATTTTGTGACCGCGGATCCGATTCATTGGATAGGGATGGGAATTTTTTTCACCGCGATGTTGATCTTGTATCCGAAGGAAAAGGAATTTGCGGCGATGTATTCCGGAGAACCGGGCTTACGATAGATCGAGAGCGGATCAGAGCGTAAAAAAAGAGATGATGAATTTACGAATTCGGAAAAATCTCGTGTTACATGGAAGAAAATTCTAAGATTGAAGAAAAACATTCGTTGAAAAGAAAATTTCTCGTTTGGTTGATTCCATTTCTCGTGGTCAATTTGCAAAGGCTGATCGGTTTGACTTCTCGGAGAGTCAATATCGGAGACGGAACTCTTGTTCGAATCCGCAAAGAAAAAAAGCCGTATATCTTATCCATCTGGCATACAAATGTTCTTTATTCTCCTTATTTAAATCGAAATCAGGATGTAGCCGTTTTGATCTCCGAGTCCAAAGATGGGGAGTTTATCAATCAGGTTGTGCATCGTTTTGGTAATTATAGCATTCGCGGAAGCTCGTCGAAAGGCGGGTCAAAAGCTCTCAAAACTTTGATCGTCCATTTAAAAAAGAATCTTCCGGCTGCGATCACGCCGGATGGACCGAGAGGTCCGGCCTTGGTCGTTCAACCCGGATTGATAGCGTGTGCCCAGGTATCCCAGGTTCCGATCGTTCCTTTTCACTATGAATGTACTCGTCAATGGATCGCGGAAAAATCTTGGGATAAACATAGGATTCCCAAACCTTTTACCACGTTTGTGGTTTCGTATGGAGAACCGATTTATATTCCTCGAAGTTTGGACGAAAAGGGTTTTGAGGAAGCGAGACTTCTTGTGGAAAAAGCGATGCTTGAAAATCGTCAACGAAGCATAGACAAAGCGGAAGAATTGAGGGATCGATCCGATTCTAAAATCAAGAAGATGGAATCGGGTTGAATCATCTACGTTTTCAACCGGAATACATCTTATATCGCAAGCTCCAGACAAATCGTTTTCTTTTATGACGCGCGTTTCAAGATCGATTTTCTTTTTTTAAAGTCGATTTAAATTCTCCTTGAGGGATTTGAAAGTATTTCTATCTTTCAGCCCTAAATCGAGGTCGAAATGAAAATCAGCCCGCAACAACTGGTAGACGAACCGGATTTCAAAAGACTAGTCCGAGTTCGATGGACCGTAAGTTTTATCCTTTTGAGTTTTCTTTTTGTATCGTATTACGGATACATTCTTGCGGTAGCTTTTTATCCAGAGTGGATGATTCAAAAGGTTGGGAACTTTTCGAACATCGGAATTTTCGCCAGTGCGTCTGTAATCGTCTTCTCTTGGTTTCTTACTTTGATTTATGTATTTTGGGCAAACGGATCCTATGATCGGGAAATACGATCTTTAAAAGAAAAACTGGAGGATTGATCGATGCAATCTCATCTAGGCCAACCGAATTTTTTATCCATCGTATTTTTTCTTTTATTTGTGATTCTTACTTTGGTAATTACCTATTGGGCTGCTCGTAAGACAAAAACTTCGAAGGAATTTTACGCCGCGGGAAGAAGTATCACTGGCTTTCAAAACGGCTTGGCTCTTTCCGGAGATTTTATGTCTGCGGCTTCTTTTTTGGGAATTTCGGGAATGGTCGCTTTGAAAGGTTATGACGGAATGCTTTACGCGGTCGGTTGGCTTGTTGGCTGGCCTGCTTTGCTTTTTTTAATCGCAGAACCGCTGCGAAATCTCGGTAAGTTTACATTTGCGGATGTAGTTGCGTTTCGTCTAAAACAAAAACCGGTTCGAATCTCGGCGGCCATTGGCGGAATTCTTGTCACTCTCACGTATTCGATCGCTCAGATCGTGGGTTCCGGAAAACTAATCAATTTGATGTTCGGTCTTTCCTACGAGGCGGCTGTCGTGCTCGTGGGGATCGTAATGCTTCTTTATGTATTGTTTGGCGGAATGATAGCGACTACCTGGGTTCAGATCATCAAGGCCTGTCTTCTTTTGTTCGGGGTCACGTTACTCACCTTGCTTGCCATGGCGCAGTTCAGGTTCAGTCTTGAAAATTTATACGGAGCAGTCGAGCAGAAGTTCGGAAAAACCGCTTTGGAGCCGGGAGGGTTGGTCGCAAATCCGTTAGACGCGGTTTCGCTTGGGCTCGCTCTAATGTTAGGTTTATTAGGGCTTCCTCATATTCTAATGAGATTTTACACGGTTCCCGATGCAAAAGAGGCGCGTAAGTCGGTCGCTTATGCGACCACATTTATCGGATATTTTTATCTGATCATTCCCATCGTGGGTTTCTCTGCGGCCGTGCTCGTGGGCAGGGAGCCGATCGCAAGTATCGACAAGGGAGGGAATATGGCCGCGGCGTTGTTATCCGAACTTTTGGGTGGAACCATGCTCATGGGTTTTATAGCTGCCGTTGCGTTTGCAACGATCTTGGCGGTCGTCGCCGGCTTGACTTTGGCTGCGGCCTCCACGATTTCACACGATATTTTTGTGAGCGTTTTAAAAGACGGAGATGCAAGCGAGGAAGAACAGATCCGGGTTGCAAAAAAGGCTACGATCGCCTTTGGAATTTTAGGAATCCTTTTGGGGATTCTATTCAAGGATCAAAACGTAGCATTTTTAGTAGGACTTGCATTTGCGGTTGCTGCGAGCGGAAATTTCCCCGCTTTGTTTTTGTCCATCGTATGGAAGAACTTGAGTACGATCGGAGGGGGCGCTTCCATATTGATCGGATCGATTTCGGCAATCATACTGATTATTTTAAGTCCGACGGTTTGGGTGGAAGTAATCGGATTTGAGAAAGCCGTCTTTCCTCTTAAAAATCCGGCGATTGTTTCTATGACCTTATCGTTTTTGAGTGCGATTGTGTTTTCCAAATTGTTTCCGGAAGAATCGGCTCGCGAAAAATACGAGTCTGAAAAAATAAGAACGTATTTGGGGATCGGCGCTGAATAAACATCCTTTCGCATATTCCGCATAACTTGGAATCGATTTTCCAATCCGTTTCTTGATTGAAATTGCACATCGATATAGGAAGTTGTTTTCTGCTCCCGTGCGAATGTTTGATATGATAAAACGACTGATTCCGATTTTGTTTCTCACTCTATTTTTTGCGGCGTTACCCGCATGGTTTTTATCCACATTGGAGGGATGGATTTTTGTCGATTGTTTCCGAAACAAACCCGAAGATATTTTGGAGTGTAAAATATTGGAAAGATTCGCATTTTCTTCTCGTAGTGCGGCTTATACAACCGTAAACGCGCGTTCTTTGAAAAACTATCGGCAAGATCGACGCGGAAGAAGTGTGACGTATCAACTGATGCTCTTGACACCCGGTGGCGAAGTACAAGTTTTACGTTCTTCTATCGGGAATGCGGACGTTGATCGGATTGCGACCAATTTGAATACGGCAATCGGGTCTAACACGATGGAATTTCACGCGGAAATGGCTCCGGATCCGTTGTTTTGGATGGCATTTGTCCTTCTCATAGTCTTTGCGGGCGCCGGTATTTTAATCGCGTTAGTCGCAACTGCTTCCGAAAGCACAGAAACGGAAAGAAGACCGGTGTGATGAATACAGACTCATTCTTTACGATCCATGAAAATTATAAATGCGCGAAAGATAAGAAGTGACGAATAAAAATTCCTTATTCCGGTTGGGCGAAATTCTCCTCTGAGGAAACGTTTTCTTCCAAACGTCGCTCTGGAAGAACCGGAAGGTTGATAAAAAATCGAGTATATTCGTTTTCCTTACTTTCGTAATATAATTCTCCTCCGTGGTCTTTGATGATCCCTGTGCTTACGGAAAGCCCGAGTCCTGTTCCCTTGTCCACTTTTTTGGTGGTGAAAAATGGGCTGAAGATTTTTTTTGCCTCTTCTTTGGGAATCCCAATGCCGCGGTCCTCGATACACATCTGGATCCATTCTTTGGATTCCCTTTTCAATCTTCCGGCTTTGATCAAGATCACCTTATTGGAATCGAATTTCGGGTATTTCTGATTGAGGGCGTCCCTTGCGTTATTCAGCAGATTGAGGACTACCTGTTGAATTTGTTGAGGAACACAATATATATCCGGAAGAGAATCGATAATTTCCAATTTGATGAAGATCGTATCCTTTTTAAATAATTGTTCGCATAAGGAAACAGTTCTTTGGATCACATCGTGAAATCTCACTTTTGAAAAAACCTGTTTTTCTTGTCTTGCAAGTCTTAAAAGATCCTTTGTAATTTTGGAAATCCGTTCCCCTTCGTCCAGGATATTGCTCGCGTATTTAAGAATCATATCGTCCTTGCTTTGTCCCAAGATCAACTGAGCGTAGTTGATAATAATAGTCAAAGGATTGTTGATTTCGTGAGAGACCCCGGTTGCAAGAAGGCTGACAGCCTCCAGTTTTTGTGCTTGGATCAGTTGCGACTTTAGAGTTTCGTTTTCTTTTTCGGCTTCGTCGAGTAGAGCTCTTTCTTCCGATTCTTTGAGCGCTCTATCGATGGAAAAATTGAGTTTGCTGATTTTGTTTTTGGAAATGTAATCGGTCGCGCCGCGTTTTAACGCTTCTATTGCAGCCTCTTCGCCCAACCAACCGGATACAAAGAGAAAGGGAATATTCGGTAGATATTTTCTTACGATCTCCAAAGCTTCCATTCCGTCAAAAGACGGAAGGGAAAAATCGGATAGAATCAAGTCGGGTTCGCTCGCCTTGAGTTCTTGAATCAGTTCTTCTTTAGTCTGAATCTGCTTATAAGAAAAGTCAAGACCGCTTGTGCCGATTTGTCTTATCATCAAACCGAGGTCGGTAGGATTGTCCTCAATACATATGATATAAATTTTTCTCTGAATCATCATACAATCATCATGTAATACTTTTGTTCATCAATATCCAATAGAATCCGATTTCGCTCGCAACGTCGCTGAACTTGCCGAACTCAAGAGGTTTTACAACGTAACTGTTTACGCCAAGTCTGTAGCTTTCCACGATGTCCTTTTCTTCCGCGGAGGAAGTTAAAATGACAACGGGAATCATTTTTGTCAGCTCATTATTTCTTACTTGTCTTAGGACTTCGATACCGTCCACCTTGGGCATTTTGAGATCCAAAAGAATTAAGGAAGGAATTTGTGTCTTATCGCGTTCCGAGTAACGTCCTGTCGCATATAAATATTCTAACGCTTCTTCTCCGTCTCTGACAAGTTTAAGATGATTGGTTAAATTATGCCTTTTTAAACTTCTAAGGGTCAGTTCCGAATCCTGCGGATTGTCCTCAGCGTATAAAATGGATATTAGATTGTCTTGGAGATTATGCATTGTTTTCCTGAACTCCTAAAGTGAAATAAAAACAGGCCCCTTCGTTAACTTTTCCTTCCGCCCAGACCTTTCCGTTGTGTTTTTCGATTACTCTTTTTACGATCGCAAGACCTACGCCGGTGCCTTCGAATTGTTCAGAGTGATGAAGTCTTTGAAAAATATTAAAAAGTTTGTGCTGATATCTCATATCAAATCCGGCTCCGTTGTCTTTGATAAAATAGGTCACTTCACCGTTGTTTTGATACGAATCGATGTCAACTTTCGGATGTTCTTTGTCTTTCGAATATTTAAAAGCGTTTGAAATGAGATTAAAAAGCATCTGTTTTAAGAGAGCCGAGTCTGCTTTTATGGAAGGGAGTTCTCCAATTCTCGTTTCTATCTTAATTCCCGGATAACAGTCTTTTACTTCTTCCAATACCCGCTCCATAACTTGTTGCATATTCACGTTTGTGAATGCGATTTCTCTTCTACCCAATCTTGAAAATTCCAGAAGATCGTCGATGAGCTGTCCCATATTTTCTGAATTTTTGATGATAATATTAAGGATTCTTTGTCCTTCTTCGTCTAGGTTTTTTCCAAAATCTTCCATAAGAATTTTAGAAAACCCTGATATACCTCGAATTGGGGCACGAAGATCGTGAGAAACGGAATAAGAAAAGGATTCCAAATCTTTATTGGATCTTTCGAGTTGTCCCGAATATTCTTTCAGATTTTTGTTGGACAATTCTACTTCTTCCTCCGCAATTTGACGGCGTTGGCTTTCTTTATAGATAAGGATGTATTGAAGAATGATAAAGGTTAGGTTGAGGAGAATTCCTAAAAATATAAGGATTGCGGCGACAAACAGGTTGCGTTCGGAGTCCGCTTTTCGAATTGTAAGAAGACGAATTTCTTCTTTTTTCATCTCGGAAAACAGAGATTGAATTTTTCGGGTTAAAATGATTCCTTGAGTGGATCGAAACGGCCCGATATAACTCGCTACGGATCTATGTTTTTTATCCATAATCAAGGTTTCAAAAGAGGAGGTTTTTTCAAATACGAGAGGGGAAATGATTCGAAGTTGTTCCTGTTGCCTCGGATTGTCCAAAGTTAGAGTTTCTAGTTCCTGAATTTTTTTCAGGAGATTTTTCTTGCTTTCAAAAAAACTCGTTAAAAGCCCCGGTTCGTTAAACAACACATAGCCTCGAAATACAGCGTGCATTTCGCTAAAAGAAGAGAGAGTCTCTTCTAAATTGATAAGGACTTCCTGAGTATGGGATTCCCAGTCCCTAAGTTCTTGAGACTGACGGATTGTATAATAGGATGCACCCGCTATGAGCGTATTCAAAATGATGATCACGGCTAAACCGCGAACGATATTTGTTTCAATCATGCTCTTCAAAAGGAAACCCTAAGCCGTTTTAGAAAAAAAGATGTGGATTCAAGTGCGACCGATTCCCGCTAAAATGCGATCTTCCCTGCAAGAAATCGAGATGACTTTTTTATTTCAATCTCTCGAAAATAGCAAGAAAAACTTTGGGATAGTATATTAAACTAAGCAATTATAGTATACTTTAAAGAGCATACAGCAAGAAATTATTTCAAGTTTTTTGAGTTCTCATTCGGAGAGGGATCATTTTACTCTTTTGTAAAATGATTGATTTTTTGAACGTCTTTTATTGTTTTTGTATTCAATCTAAGGGTGAAATGAGATTTTTATGTCTCTATGTTTCTTAGAAAATCATTTTATTTGAATTTACGATTTTAGAAAATTAAGAATCGGAGGTGGTTTTTTTTTCAAAGCAAAGAGCCATCATGTCGCCTTGATCTAAAATTTTCACCGTAGGATCGGCAAAATACTTAAGTATTTTGTAAAATATCGAAGCTCCTTTTTTTGTAGTGAGACCGCTGCCGTAGGTAACGTGACTTTTTTTTTGAAATCCGATCGAGACGCAAAGTGTGATCAACCCGGAAAGGGAGTAGTAATACAAATGTTCCGGGACATTGAGATATCTCCAAGACGGTCCCTGTAACTTTGCGAGGATTCCCCAACGGCAGGTGGAAAGTATGATTCTTCCGCCCGGTTTGAGATGTCTATAAATTTTTTCTAATGTTTCTTTCGGTTTGTGAAGATGTTCGATGGATGCCCAGAGCGTGATTAGGTCGAACTTTTCAACGTTAGACTTGTCCCACTTGAGAAAATCCCGTTGTTCGACTTTGAGTTTCAGCTTTTCCCGGGCGAATTTTACGGGAGCCTCGGCTATGTCCATTCCATACGAATCCCAATCTCTATGATGCATGTAGTCCACGAAATAGCCGGCTGCACAACCCACATCGAGACATCGTTTTTCAAGAGGAAGAGATTCTTCCCAAGATGAAAAGTCGAGATCTTTCAAATTGAGTCCGAAGACTCGGGAAATTTCGTTTCTGACTCCCTCCGAAAAATAATTGTCATAACCCCGATCGCTCCGTTTTAAAAAATATTCCGCCGAATAATATGAGGCAACTTCTTCCGGTGAAGGTTGCGGATTGACCTGGACAAGAGCGCAACGTTTGCATTTTACAACCTGAAACGTTTCGTTTTTATGATTGGATTTGGAAAAGAGCGGTTTGAAATCGGAACTACCGCAGGTGTTGCAGGGGATATGGTCCATTCTATAATTCTATCGGGAAAAGAGCAGAATCCTTTGATCGAAATTCTGCTTTACTCAGATCTTCTCCCTGAAACTCATGAAATGACATGAAACAAGCAGTAATTTATTCCATTCTTTCCGTTTTATTTTTGTTTTCCTCCTCGATTTTCTCTGAGACGGATTCCGGCTCTGCGATTAAAATCAAAGCAGTGGGCGATATGGTACCCGGAACGAATTTTCCCGAACCTTTGAACATCCAAGATCCTAGATCCTTTTTATTCGGTAAGGTGGAGAAATATCTCAAAGGCGCGGACATTCTTTTTGGGAATTTTGAAAGCACTCTGACCAACTATCCGAATACATCCAAAGACACCTCGAGAAGAATGATCTTTGCTTTTAGAACACCTCCTTCGTATGCGAAGATTCTCAAGGATGTGGGTTTTGATATTTTAAGTATTGCTAATAATCATTCCTTGGATTTTCATCAACAAGGTTTTGACGATACTCAGAAAAATCTTTCCGAGGTAGGTGTTCGTTACACCGGTAAAAAGGGGATGATCACTTACATGAACGTGAAGAATATTTCGGTCGCTTGGATCGGATTTTCTCATTTGAAGTCGCATAACAGCGTAAACGAAATCGAAGAAGGTGTGGCTCTCGTAAAAGAGGCCAAGAAAAAGGCACAACTTGTTTTTATCTCTTTTCACGGGGGAGCAGAGGGCGGTCCCGCTCTTCACGTTAAAAATCAGATGGAGCGTTTTTACGGAGAATACAGAGGGAACCTTGTCGAATTCAGTCATTCTTTGATTGACGCGGGGGCGGATCTTGTCATCGGTCACGGTCCTCATTTGGTGCGCGCAATGGAGTTGTATAAGGGGCGATTGATCGCTTATTCTCTCGGAAATTTTATGGGTTATAGGGCCTTGTCTTCCCGCGGGATCGTTGGTTATTCTCTCGTCTTGGAAGCAGAATTGGATCCGCAAGGGAAATTCGTAAAAGGTAAAATCATTCCTCTTCAATTGGATGGTGTTTCGATTCCGGAATTCGACCCCGAAAAGAAAACGATCGATCTGATGAGAAAGCTTACTAAAGAAGATTTTCCGAATCAAGGACCAAAGATTTTAGAAGACGGCGTGATTTTACCCGGGGCTTGAAGTCGGCGTAGCACCATTTTACGGAAGAATTCAAATTCCTCGGGATGCGTCGGGGGAATCTGTTTTTTGTCGGAACAGGTTTGTATTTTTAAGTTGAATGCTGTCCCAGCCTAATTGGGTTATTACTGTGAAAAATGATCGGCTTTTGTTGTCCAAAGCGGGTTTGGATTAAACTCGATCCTTCGAGTGATGCTGTTTTTGGTGAGATCGAGGTGCCAGATATAACTGTAAATATTGTGGAAGGTTGGACATCCCACATTCAAGGCTTGCTCGATAGAATCCCCGACTTCGGAATCGTCCAGCCACAACAGATAATTCACCATAAAACAACGGGAAACACCGTGAGCAGCCGAAATTGCACCGAGAATCGCCCAAGCACCAGTATTGATTCTCATATTGACCCGGACCATTCCCTGCGGTTTTTGATACAAGGTTTTTCCGGCCTTGGAATTGATTCTCCTTTGGGACAACATCAACTTCTGATATCGTTTCAACAAAGGTAGAATCCGTTTCGGAAGCGCTTTTCTTTGTTCCAAGGTCAATGCGTTGAAATACGATTCCGGAAACAGAATGGTCTCGACCCTGGTTCCGGATTCGAACAAAGCCGATTGAATCTTTTGCTCCGTATGTAAATAAATCTTTCCCATACTCAGATACGGTTCCCGACAAACGCGGCGAGGATGGACGCACTGGCGATAAAAATCGTTAGAACGAAAAAAATTTGCCCGAAATCAACAGACTCAAAGAGGACAAAGGATTGAAAAAATAATCTATTTTAAAAAAAACTTTATCCAAAAAATCATAATTTTTGAATGTAGTTTCTACCAAAAATCAATCGGAATCAAAAGGAAAATCCTTTTCTAAATCATTTAGATCGCTTTCACAATCGACTCAATGCAAGAATTCTCACAATGAAAAAATCACCAAATCATCTCAAATCGAAGCCGAATCTCAAAAAGTTTTCAACTTTAAAAAATAATGAATTTTATAATATCGCATCCCAATATTCAAAAGTGAGATTCGCAATCGGACCAATAAGAACTGCATTTCGCCGAGGCTTCATAACCATATCCAAACTCATCCTATATTATATTTCAATCTTACTGAATTATATTGTGACTCAGTTTCGTAAAAATCATAAGGCGCAGTATGACTTGTTCACTCAATAAATTAATGACTCAAATTAACAAAAGGGTTGTCAAAATTAACAATCCTTTTGTTATAAATAATATTAAGAGCAGCGGGAATTCACCGCCACTCAAAAAACTCAAATTTTCAGGGGACATATTTTCATGAAAAAGAATGTTATGGAATTAGTAACCTTCGTAGCACTAACTGCTGTTGCGCTATCTGCCTGTGGAAAAGATCAAAAAGTCGACACAACCACTATGGGCATATCATCATTGCTTTCTGCTTTGGATCAAACGAGTTTGGATCAAATAGGCGGAAACTGCGCGAGCATTAAAAAACTAACACCGCCGGGCCGGATCTTATACAGTGCGACCTTAAGCTCCACTCCAAAAAGCCGCTGTAATCAGGAAACGATTTTAGGAAGAGATGTTGCTTCTAGAACGGAAATTTTGACCGAAGATTATGATGCAGGAATTGCAATTGCAACTTCTGTTGGCTGTTCCGCGGCGTCCATTACGACAATGACAAATGCGAAAAACAATGCCATTGCTGCGAATACTCAAACTAATTTTGATACGCTTGTTAGCAATAACAGATTCATTTCCGTTGAGGATCTTAGAGTAGAAGCGATGAACGCATTAACGACAACTACACTCGCTGACGGCTCCCATTTTACCGAAAGTGAGGTTATGAATCTGAATCGCCTCCCAAGCGATCAAAATAAAATTGCAAAACAAATGATGGATATAGTAATAAATTCGCCGGGAATAGAGGCTGCCTGCATTACCGCTATATCCAACAAAATGAACGCAGATTTTCCCGGTTTTTTAGGTTTGGATCAAACTGCAGCCACAAAGGCAACAATAACCGGAGTTGAATTGATTACCTGTAATTATGGACCTGATGCCATAGGAAGTATATGCTCTACTTTAAACACTGAATTCTAATCCAATTTCTGTCTTTTCTAAAATCAAAAGGCTATCACATAAGACGGTCTTTTTCAAAATTTTCAAACGTTATGAAATAATCCGTTTACAATCGTATGAAAAAAAGATCGAGACCAAGAGCTACTTGGAAACAACGCAATACTACAATCGTTTCGGTCAAATTACAAACATCACTTCCAAACAGTCCTGGGTGGATTCATCCCGAATTCATCTCCGACGAAAGCCTAAGGGTTGCGATCCTTTTTTCTCTCTAAAACAAATCCAATTCCGCTCGCTCTCTAAATTCCATTCTTTTTCAAGGAAATTCTCTTGCCCGTAGCAAAGACTTTCGGAAGCTTGGAGCACAAACTTGTTTATCCTCGAGTTTTGAGGAAGGGAATCCGGTTGAATTCCGGAGCTGAACCCGCAGCTGTAATCGCCATAAACGGTTTCGCATTTTTTACCACTGTACTTTTAGTATGGGAAGGTCGCGAAGCCGGCGAGAGCCAGAAGACCTAACAGATTTGCAACAAACTGGCGAACTTTCGGGATTTAGAGTCGGGTTTGAAAAATACGCGTCGAATTGTGCAATTCGAGCGGGTAAATCCCGTATTTTTCTCTCCCAACTCCCGCCCGGGTGAGAAATGAAATTTTTTAAACACATTCATCTTTTAAAATATTCTATTATTCTTTTGTTGTTATCTCGGACTCTTTATGCCCAGGAGATTCAAAATTCTTCTTCAAATCCCCAGAAAGCGGAGACCGTCCAGGTTGTCGCTAAGGCTCCGGATTCCGGCTCGGAAAACTTCCGTTCCAATCCGAGCGGATTCCAATCTTCAATCAAATTGGATGAAACTTCTGCACGTTATACATCCTTGCCTGAGGTTCTGGAACGAGAAGCGGGTTTGAGGGTTCGTTCTTTCGGGGGGCTCGGGTCGTATTCCACGCTTTCAATACGGGGAACCAATCCGAATCAATCTAGAATTTATCTCGATGGAATTCCAATCAACAATTCTCAGGGAGGGGAGGTCAACCTTGCGGATCTTCCTTTTGATAGTTTGGAGAGTGTGGAAGTCTATCGTTCCGGAAATCCGATTGGATTTTCAGGTTCCGCGATCGGAGGTTCGGTCAATCTTGTCACCCGTAAGGATTCCGGAAAACCGAAAACAAGAATCAACTTGGGTGGCGGTTCTTTCAATACCGGAAAGGCGAGCGTTTCTCATACCGGAACTTATAAGGGAATCGGAACCAGCTTTCTGGCTCTCGGTGAAAAATCGGATCAAAATTTTTCCTTTTATAACGATCACGGAACCGTCGTACTAAACACGTTAGACGATACTGTAGATCGAAGAAAAAATGCCGCGTTTGAAAGAGCCGCGCTTTTCGGAACCGTAAAATATCAGATCGGAAAAACGGAACTCAAATTTTTAAACGATTTCAATCATAGAATTCACGGACTTCCGGGTCCGGGTGCCAACCAGACCAATCGGGTTCATAGAAAATACGATCGTTATACCGGTTCTTTTGCGACGGACACTAAGGAATTGCTCGGCGATTTTTTGCGTTTGGAAACCAGAACTTTTTATACAGCCGCAAAAGACGATCTTTACGATCCCGGTTCCGAATTTTCAAAAGGGGCCCCCAATTCAAAGGCGGAGATCCGGCAAATCGGAATTCAATTGGTTCCGACCTTGTATCTTACGGATTACTATCAAATCATCCGCGGTTTTGCTTCCTTGGAAAAAGAATCCTTTGATCGGGAGAGAATGACATCTTCCAATTTTACTACGAGAACGGAACGCTTGAAGGAAAGAACGTATTCTTCCTTTCGTCTCGAAGACGAGATCCGGCTTTTTGACGCAAAGGTTCTTTTGATTCCTTCCGTTACCTGGGATCATTATAAGGATCGATTTTCTTCCGAGGAACCTTGGTATCGAAAGCAGGATCCTCTTGCGGGAGATCAGAAAAAAACTACATTCACAAATCCTAAATTTGGTTTTGTCTGGAAGTTGTTCGAAAAAGAAACCTGGGATCTTCAGTTTCAAACGAATGTTTCCAAACAGTATCGAATTCCCTCATTTATGGAAATGTTCGGAGAACAGGGGACCGTCATCGCCAACTCGAATCTGAAACCGGAACAAAGCGTAAACGGGGACGTGGGTTTCGTGTTCAAAACAAATCATCCCGTTTTAAAAATGAAAACGAGCGTTTCCTATTTTTCAAAAGATCTAAAGGATATGATTTTGTTTCTTCCGAATTCTCAATTTACTCTAAGACCCGAAAACGTGGATTCCGCAAAAATCCAAGGTGTGGAATTTTCTCACAGAGAGGATTGGAAATACGGCTTTAAGTTTTTATTCAATTACACCTATCAAAATGCGATCAATACTTCGAGCGCTCCGTATCTCAACGGAAAAATTCTTCCCTTAAGACCGAAACACGAATTTTCGAGCACGATCTCCTGGAAAGGAAAGAGACTGGAAACCGGAATCGAGTTATTATATATCGGTGCGGTGTTTCGAGATCGAACAAACGAATATATCAATTACATTCCCGCAAGACAGATCTGGAATTATTTTTTCACCTGGATTCTTGATTCGGAACCTGGCGAATCTTCCAAGGATTCTTTCGGAAATTTAAAAGAAGTTTCTCCCTCTAAAGAATTTCTTCTTACTTTCGAAGTGAAAAATTTTACGGATCGAAGAATTTCCGATCTCATCGGTTATCCTCTTCCCGGTAGAAGTTGGTATATGACTTTGAGTATGAGGTTTTGAGATGAAGAAACGATTGAAAATTCTTACTCTATTCTTTTTTTTGAATGTGTCTTGTCAGGATATCCAAAGACCTTCGTTTATAAGTCTTCTGCTCGCACAAAGTCTTCCGGGAAATATCGGAGTCGCCACGACCGATTTCGGAGGAGGAGGAAGGTTTAAGGTAGTCAATCCCTCCTTACTCTACAGTTATCCCGGTCTGACTCCGATTCATTCGGATGCGGTTGTTCGTTTTGGAATCGGAAGAGTTTTTGTTTTAAACGGACTCAATCGGGACAGCATTCAAGTTCTCGAACCGAACTACGGTTTTATCACGAGCGGCGAATTGTCTCTCGGACCCAAGGTCAATCCCGTGGATATGGAATTTGCGGGGCCCTCCAAAGCATACGTGACTCTCTACGGATCTCATCGTCTTTTGATCGTGGACCCGACGTATCTTTCCGTAATCGGTTCCATCGATTTGGGGGCTTATGCGGAACCCTTTTCACTCGGCGGTTCTCCGGACGGCAACCCCGAGATGAAAGGGATGAAAATTGTGGGTGACTCTCTTTTTGTTTGTCTTCAAAGATTGGATCGAAACGATCCTTCCGGATATTTTCCGCCTAACACGAATTCGCTTTTATTGGAAATCAATATTCTCACGGATACGGTTACGGGAGTGTATCCGTTTCCAAGCGCCAATCCTGTGGGAAAACCTCAGCTCGTGGATCTCTTTGGAGAACCGCATCTTATCTTTGCCACTCCCGCGAGAATGGGATTTTTAAGTCAGATCGACGGAGGTGTGAGCGCTTTTCGTTTATCCGCTCGAACCTTTGTTTCAAGACTGTTGTATTCGGAGGTGATTGCGGGAGGAGATATTCTCGGTGTTCAAATCAAATCGGATACGATAGGATACGTTTCGGTTCTGGATTCTGGATTTAATAAGACATTACAAGTTTTTAATCCGAGTAATGGAGCAAAGCTCGGCACCTTATTGTCGATTACTTCGAGTTATGACGCGAGTCTTTCGAGTATTCTTCTCGCATCCGATCGGATTTTATATGCTGGAAATACTCAGTTTCAGCAACCCGGAGTTTCCATGTTTGATACCGAAAGAGGGGACGCTCTCTTGACGCCGACCCCGATCTCTGTCGATTTGCAACCGTATGATATCATCGAATTGAAATAAGAATTCGATTTTAAAACAAGTTGTGAGAACTTATCGAAATCTCTTGATTTTTTTTGAAAACGGTGTCTAATCCTCTCATAAAAAGCGACGGTGGGGACCTATGCAGGAAATTTTTCAGGCGATAGCGGGCGGGCTGAAATCCAAAGTGATTGGTCTTTTGAAACGGGACCCTACTTTGTTCCAAAGTATAACGGAGGAAGGAATCACTCCTGTTTTGTTTTCGCTCTACTATGGAAAACTGGAGATGTCCAAAGAAATCTATCAGATCAGTCCCCACAAAAACCTTTTTGAAGCCGTCGCTCTTGGGGATTTCGAAGAGACAAAACGATTGGTCTCAGACTTTCCCGATGAAATGAATTCTTTCTCTAAGGACGGATGGTCCGCATTGCATCTCGCTGCTTACTTTGGCCATCTGGAAATTACGAAATTCTTAATTGCATCGGGTGCGGATCTTGGTCTCACTTCCAAAAGTAAATTGTCTTACGGAAATACGGCTCTTCATTCCGCGATTGCAACCGGAAAAAAAGAAATCATCGAACTGCTTTTAGAAAAAGGAGCCGACGCAAACGCGATTCAAAATCCGGGAAACATCAGTCCTTTGCATATCGCTGCGAGCCGCTCCGGGAGTATAGAAATCATTCGACTATTACTCGAGAAAGGTGCGGACAAAACGAAGATGAATTCGGAAGAACAAACTCCGTATGCGATTGCTTTGGAAAGAGGAAACGAAGCCGAGGCGGAAGAGTTGAAAGTTTGAGATTTTCGAAATGAGTAAATTAGAATTTTTTAAAATAGATTTCCGCGGCGAGTCGAAATAAATATAGGTTCAGTTTTACCCGAAATGTGTTCCTAAAAAAAGTGGAGAAAAGGAGAATTGTAAATGGAAACGATTAGTTTTTCGATTCTGATTCAAGCAGACCCGAAAACGGTTTGGAACAATATGCTTGAGGATAAGACATACCGGATTTGGACGGAGGCCTTTCATAAAGGTTCTTACTTTGAAGGAAGTTGGAACAAAGGAAGTGAGATCCGATTTTTGGGGCCCGATGAAAACGGAAGTGTGTCTGGTATGTTTAGCAGAATTTACGACAATGTCCCGTATCAATTGATTTCGATCGAACATCTCGGGATGATCGTGGACGGTGCTGTTGATACGGAAAGCGAAGAGGTGAAAAAGTGGACTCCCGCTTTCGAAAATTACAGATTCAGAGAACACGGGACTGGAAAAACGGAATTGATCGTCGAGATGCAAACCGCCGAAGAATACAAAGGTATGTTCGAAGATATGTGGCCGAAGGCGCTAAAAGCGCTGAAGGATTTGTGCGAAGCTCGATAGCCGATCGATTCTTCCGTTTTTAAAACGAAAAATCGAAAAGAACGAATCGACAAATTTTTTGGATTGTTAAAGAAAAAGTAAAAATGGATCCGTTCTTTGCGGTCTTTTCGAGATTTAAAATAGAATGATAAAATTAGAATATGATTGAAAGCTTCGAAGTTTAAGACTCGTTTATGATTCGAGATGAAACAAATCCGCTTGGGCCGCATCTTTTGGGGATTGCATTCCCCTTGCTTGGCGCGCAAACTGGCGATCATTTCTTCTTGATAAATTATCGTCTGAACTGCATTCTATGAGGATTCTTTCTTGAATAAGATGCCCGTTTCAAAAAACAAAAGTATCTACGAAATCTATGAAGAAGATTATCTGGATCAAACCATCTGACGTCAAAAGAAACGTTTCAAGAGCTTTCTAAACGTTACGGTCGTATGTTGTATTAGAAATTTATTTTGTGGGTCATCCTTGGTTTATATTCGCCATTCCTCACTTGAATCAAAGGATGAAAAAATAGAAATTAGAGCCGCATATATTCTCATAAAAAACAAAGATGTTGTACGAAAAAGAGTATGAAACGGCAAGATGAGTGGAATCCTGGTAAGTTTCAGAATAAGGATATCTATCAATAAACGGATTTACTTGAATGGTTTTTAATTCTGCAATCTTCGTCATTTTCTTTCTATGTCTTCATTTAATATACTGGTATTTCAACGACTCGGTAAAAAGAAGATCCCTTTTGATCGGGTCCATGATTTTTTACGGATACTGGAGTCCGATCTTTTTACTTCATTTCGTGGGGATCGTTTCATTAAACTATTGGGTTTATTATAAATATAAGGGTCGATATTCTAAATCTCTTATTGCCTACGTTGTTTTTTTGAATTTTTTGAATTTAATAATTTTCAAATATTTCTATTTCTTTTCCAACATGACGTTCGATCTTTTTTCTTTTGACGCAGCCTCTTTGCTAAAGAACGGCTTAGGAATCCAGACGATCGTTCTTCCGCTTGCGATCAGTTTTTATACGTTTCAGATACTTGCGTTCCAAATTGACGAATATAAGGGAAAGGTTACGGAGGAGGTTTCTTATGAAAATTTTCTCTTATTCATTCTTTTCTTTCCGCAGCTGGTTGCCGGGCCGATTATGCGTCATGATCATTTTTTGATTCAAGTAAACAAGAAACGCCGTTTTTCAGAACTGGCTAACAATTCAGGAATGGTTTTACTTCTGCTGGGTGTGGCAAAGAAGGTGATCGTTGCAGATAATATTTCTCCGGTCATTGATCCGCTGTTTCAAAACCCTTCCGAGTATAACGCAATAAGCAGCGTTGTCGCGGTTTACGGTTTTGCGATTCAGATCTACTGTGATTTTGCCGGTTATACGGATATTGCGCGAGGATTGTCCTTGATGCTTGGAATCAATATTCCGGCTAACTTTAAGGCTCCTTACTTGGCTTCTTCCTTTAGCGATTTTTGGAGGCGATGGCATATCACTCTGTCAACTTGGTTGCGGGATTATTTATATATCCCTCTTGGAGGAAATCGGGTAGGGAACGTCAAAACATATGTAAATCTTATGATTACTATGATCTTAGGTGGATTATGGCATGGGGCGAACTACACGTTTTTAATTTGGGGAGGCCTCCATGGTTTGTATTTGGTCCTCGAAAGAAAGTTTCTTTCGGAATGGATTCAGAAGTTTTCTATGATTCCAAAGATTCTTTATTCGGTATTCGTGTTCCATTTGGTTTGTTTTGCCTGGATTTTTTTCCGCGCCGATAGTGTGGCAAAAGCATTTGCGATCATTCGAAATTTATTTACAACCGGCGGAACGGAGCTGGCGGGTATTCATTCTCTAACCAATTTTTTCATATTGGCGATTCTATTGCATGTATATGAATACCTTCCGCATTCTCGGAAAGGGTTGCAGTTTAAAAAACGGAAAGTTCTAATACCGGCGCTTGGTATGTTGGTGGCGATTGTCGCGGTTACCTTATCTTCGAAATCCGTCCCATTTATTTATTTTCAATTTTAACGGATATCTATGAGAAAGTATAAGATTCAGTTTTTATTCCTTTTATTTTTCGCTTTCGATAAGATCGTTATGATTCCGGACGTGAGACATTCGATTACGAGTGTCCTTCCGGGGAATCCGTATGTGGAAACTCTTTCCGACATGGAACCGAAACATCTGGAATCCAAAAGCGGAAAAAAGACTCTCTGGAATTTCGGAACCTCGCGGTCCTTCGGTTTTTCGATGCCTGTGGAAAAAAACATCGCAGTGGATCCGTTTTTAAATTCCGAACAACGAGAATTGCTTGGAAAATATGATGTTCATGCATTTGCAGCGGTTGGCTCTAATCCGTCCATTTACTTTACCAGATTTTCCCAGCTCTTGGATCGAGGCTATGTTCCTGATCTGCTAACGATAGAACTTTCATCCTTTTCTTTTAATCGGAATAGTCGCTATACCCAAAGCGCCATCGTGGAGGGAATTCCGCTTCTGTTCGCCCTCAAACATTTGAATGAAATTCCCGGCAAGATCACCTACGAGATCGCGGTTTCTAGACTTTTCGCGAGCTATCGTTACAAACTTTCCCTATCCACGATGAAGAAAAAGTTATCCGGTAAAGATCAGGAAAATCCGTTGTTCAAACAATTTGGCGGGTTAACTACGGAAGTCATTATGAACACGATTGAGGACGCGAGCAAGGAAAAAGTAAATCGTGTCTATACAGAGAAGGATTTTAACGACTTTCCCGAAGATTTTCAATTTACGAACGAAGCCGAACGTTATGTGAAATACGATCTTGCCGCAAAAGTTCTTGATAAAGAGTTTTATACGAGTTATTCATTCAATGAGGATATGATCGTTTTCTTAAGAAATATGATCGTTAAGGCGAAATCAAAAAATATTCCTATCGTTTTGTGGATTCCACGGGCTCATCCCGAATTGCATAAAATCTATCAAAAATACGACTTAGATCGGGTTTTTAATGATCGAATCTATGATATTGCTACCGAATATAATGTTCCGCTTGTGGATTTAGACAAAAAAAATCCTACCAAATGTAAATACTTCCAGGATATCAGTCACGTTTCCTTACGATGTTTCGACGAGATCATAGCACGCGTTGCTGCCGCCAATCCATCCACAAAGTGACCCTCGATGAGTGAGTATAAAATGATTGGACTCGCCGTTACATAGATTTCGACCCATAGAGAGAAATCTGCTGAGTTATTATACTGATTTAAATTAAGTGAATTGAAAACGATATGTGGGTTTCTCAGCTTCGCTGAGAACTTTCGGTTGCGCTTCGCTACCTCAAGCTACATTGCTCTCTATGGGTCGCAATGTACCTACCGGGACTCGAACCCGGACCCCAGGCTCCGGAGGCCTGTACTCTATCCATTGAGCTATAGGTACGCTTTACAAGTGAGTCTTTTCGAGAGGCGCGAGTTGTCAAATGCAAATCCAAAACAAGATCCAACCGCTTTAAACAGGGAAAGTCCTTGAAAAAGGAATTAGGTATAAAATCCTCTCCTTCAGAGGTTGAGATGCAGGTTTCTTTTCCAATTCGATTTGATTTAATTTTCTTCAGAAGGATTGTTTCCTTTGTATCGTTATTATTTGTCCTCGGAATCGATTCTCCCGTTTTTTCCGTGAGTGAGGAAGAAGAGGAAAGACTTCTGGAAAAAGCTCTTGTGGAAAGCGCAGTGACTGTCGCTCAAAAACAAGCGGTTGGAAATTATCTCAAGGCGACTGCGATTGCAAAACGCAATCGGGCAAATGAACTCAGGGAGTTGGCAAAACTTTCCAGAGGAGAAAAATTTCTCCAAGCACAGGTTCGCAAAGAAAGATTAAATAAAATGGCGGAATCATTGGAACGCCAAGCCGATCGTCACGAGGCCGCTTTCAAAGGACTTCCCGCGGAAACCCGTTGATTGAAATCAACCGTTCCGTCTTTGAAGAAAAATGCGAAAACATTCCAAAGCGATTTGATCCGGGCCGTTTTCCGCGTTGATGTAAATCGTGTTCTTAGGAAGAATTTTCTCATACGCGGCGTGAATTTTTTCCAACTGAACTAAAGTCTCAAATCTTTCTTTTTCCCCTTTTCTTCGACTCAATCGTTCCAAGGCAACTTTCGGTTTGAGATCCAAATAAAAAAGAAGATCGGGAATTTTAAAATTTTTTTCTAAATTCTTTTTTAGAATATCTTCCGGAGAAAAATTCGCTCCACTTTGATAAGCCGCGGTGGAATATAGATAACGATCGAGCAAAACATTCTTACCTTCGCAAAGAGAAGGTAGGATGTTTTGTTTTAAGGATTCTTCTCTATCGGCGAGGAAAGCTTCGATCTGTTGATTTTCATTCAGATCGATTTCTCCTCTTAAGAATTTTCGGAGAATCTTTCCGGTTTCCAAATGAGTCGGTTCCGTAAAAGCTACGGCAGGAATTTCTTTTTTGAGAAGAAGTTCGGTCACGGATTTGCAAAGCGTGGATTTTCCGCTTCCGTCGATTCCTTCAAATACGATGAAGAGTGGATTTTCATTCCTCATTCTACATTTTCCAATTCAATCTTGACAGCGATGAATAAAGCGTTCTTCATATTTACATGGATTTGATTGAAAAGGAAGAATCCAGTAAAAATTCCCCCATAAAGAATTATTTTCGCACTTGTCTATCGATCGGATCCTTTCTGCTTTTTCAGTTTAGCTTTCTTTTTTGTGCGGACGTTTCCCCGAAAGGAACGAAACCAACGGAAGAAAAAAAGAACGGAAGACTTTTCTCTTCCGGAGATCGGGTTAAAATCCATCATATCTACGAAGATATCTATCCGAATTCTTCCGCGAGTGGAGTTTTGATCACTTCCGAAAAAAATTCCGCGGCGCAGATCGCCCATCATAAAGGAACTGCGAAAACCGAAAAGATAGAGGTGACTCTCGGCAGCGGAATCGTCGTCAATCAGCTCGGTTATATTCTCACAAACGAACACGTTATCCGCTCTTATGATCAGCTGAGTATAAAACTGAAATCAGGAAAACGTTACGAAGCCAAGATCATCGGTCTGGATAAAAAATTAGACTTGGCGATTTTAAAAGTTGAGGCCGACGAGGAAATCGTTCCGATCGAAGTTTTGGACACCGATTCCTTACAAGTTGTGGAACGAGCCATTCAGAAATATAAAAATGCAAAAGAGAATCTGAAAAAAAAATCGGGAACTCGATTCTAAGGATTTTTTAAACCATAAAGAAAAGTCGTTCCATTTTTTCACATCGTTTTCAAATCGTGGAAACTCTTTTTTCTTTTTCAGGTCTAACGATAAAGGTGCAACGGAATTCCCCGTTTGTACCGAATTCCAAATCAAAATTCGAATGGTATCTGTGGCTTCTCGTTTCCAAATCCAACTTGACAGTGGGCGAAGCGGGTCGATCCTTTCAAGTACCTATCGGAAATTCATTTCAGAGGGAAAGAATTCAATGAAAAATTCGGAAAAACTGAAGTATTTTGCGATCATAAGCATATCACTTCTTCTCGGAGCATTCTTATCTCCCGTGATGTTCTGCGGAAACAACCAGAACAGTCCTCTCTTTTTAAATGCAAAGGGAGATAAAGAACCGAGTCCCGCAGCTCGTCAGGCCATTACGATTCAACAGGCCTTTGAGGAAGTGTATCAAACGGTTTCTCCAAGCGTGGTTTCTATCGCTACGGAAAAAACTCAGAATGTTCCCGCTCGTGGGCCTTTCGGCGATCCGTTCTTTGATCAATTCTTTGGAAGGGGTCATCAAGGCGGAGGCGGAAGAGTCATGAAACAAAAACAAACCGGTCTCGGATCTGGAATCATTCTGAACACGCAAGGATATATACTCACAAACGAACACGTCGTGCGTGCGATGGATAAGCTGACCGTTCGTCTAAAAACCGGTAAAACATACAACGCAGAGCTCATAGGATTTGATCCGGTCATCGACCTCGCGCTTTTGAAAATCAAACCGGATACGGAAATCGTTCCGATCGAACTCGGAGATTCTTCGGCTGTAAAAGTGGGTGATTGGGCGATTGCAATCGGAGCCCCTCTCGGATACGAACAGTCTTTGACTGCGGGAATTGTGAGCGCTGTTGGTAGAACGGGAATCGATAACAGCGGGGTTCATTATCTTCAAACGGATGCTTCCATCAACCAAGGAAATTCCGGAGGACCTCTTTTGGATATCACTGGAAAGGTGATCGGGATCAATCGAATGATCGCTTCTCAAAGCGGGGGTTCCGTCGGAATCGGATTTGCGATTCCGATTAACGAAGCAAAGGCGATCATGGAGGAGTTGAAAAAAACCGGAAAAGTAAAACGTCCCGCACAGGCTTGGCTCGGGGTTGGAGTGGATTATCTCCAGGAAGAAGACGCTAAAAAATTAAATCTTTCCGGCGGAGCTCTTGTCGTTCAAATCGTGGAAGGATCCCCCGCGGAACAGGCGGGCATTCAATTGATGGACGTGATCACCGAAATTTCGGGAACCAAGGTCAATTCTCCTGAAGACGTTGTGGCCGTGATTAAGAAGAATAAGGTGGGAGATCGAATCACGGTGACGATTGTTCATAAGGGAACCGTTTCCAGACTTTCAATCCAACTTACGGAAAGACCGAACTGATTGGCGAAATCCCACACATTAAATCCTGAAGAAGAATTTGAAGAAGAGTCGGGCTTACGTCCTTCTCTTCTTTCCGAATTTATAGGCCAAAAAGAAGTCCTCAGCAATCTTTCTGTCTATGTCCAAGCCGCGAAAAAAAGAAAACGAGCCTTGGATCATGTTCTCATTTCTGGTCCGCCCGGATTGGGAAAGACCACGCTGGCCGGAATCGTCTCCAACGAACTCGAGTCCAGACTCACGATCACATCCGCCCCCGTAATCACCAAAGGCGCGGACCTGGCGCGATTGCTTACGAGTATGGGAGAAAATGAAATTCTATTCATAGACGAGATCCATACTCTTCCAAAAAAATTGGAAGAGATTCTCTACCCAGCGATGGAGAATTATATGATCGATCTCGTGATCGGAGAAGGTGTGACCTCACAAACGGTTCAGATTCCCCTCAAACCGTTTACTCTGATCGGCGCGACTACAAGGAGCGGTTTGATCAGCGAACCGCTCAAGAGTCGTTTTGGAATTCAACTCAGATTGGATTATTATAGCGATGAGGAAATGAAAGAGATCGTTCTTCGTTCTTCCAAAATTCTCGGAGTTTCCATCGCCGAGGACGCAGCTCTGGAAATCGGAAAACGTTCTCGAAAAACTCCAAGGATCGCAAATCATCTTTTAAAACGAATTCGAGACTTCAGCGAAGTCGAAGGACATCCTTCCGTCAAAAAGGAACTCTGCTTAAGAGCATTTGATAAGATGGGGATTGACGACTTGGGACTGGATGGTATGGATAGACAGATTCTCGGTTGTATGATCGATCGTTATAAAGGTGGCCCCGTCGGCTTGAAGGCGATCGCAGTGGTTGTGGGCGAGGAAGAAAGAACCATCGAGGATACATACGAATCCTTTATGGTTCGGATCGGACTGATCAATCGAACTCCCGCAGGACGTATTGCGACCGAAAAGGCGTATCTTCAATTAAAGCGGATGGGAGATTTTCCCGGAAACCATGGACAAGAACAGACTTTATTCTGAATATTCCGGGATACCCGAAGATGACAAAAGACTCATCTACGCTTCCTTTCTCGTCCTTGCTCTTTGTTCTTTTTTTACGGCTCATTTATTAACCCGCAACATGCTCTGGAAAATTCTCGGAAGCGAACCTTTGGTAAAGATGGAAAGCAACGAGGAGAAGGAAAAAATCTACGAGGTTCTTTTGGAACAGGACTTTGTGGATAAGAATATCAAAGACGAATATAAGGCGCTTTCCAATGTCGACGCCGCCGGCGCGGGAGGAATCACAAAAAAGGAAGGATTTCATTCCGCAAGTCCGTTTCGCGAATTTGTGATGGGCAGTGTGGCGAGAAGACATTCCGAAGAACAGAAACAACAGTCTTTGGAAAAAAACGACGAAAAAGCCTTCGAGGTTGGCATTTATAAAATCGATCCCGTGCAGACTTCCAATTCGCAGAACACAAAACAGAGCGCACAATCCTACGGAAAAATGACAAAAATTCCGTTTAACTATCGTTTTGAACAGGACTTTCTATTTCGTTGGGATGGAAGTCAGGCATTATCGATTCCCAGAAAAAAACTCGCCGGTTACGAGTATTTCAAACGAATGCTCAAACAGATCGAGGGAAGTTTTGCTCCTCCTGGCGGTGGGAATTTCGCATATCGTGATATGGCGGGAACGGTCATCCGAGCCGGAATTTCACCGGGTCAGGTCAAAGTTCAGTTTTTGTTAAGCGAAGCGGGACAGGTTTTGGATACTCGGTTGATTTCCACTCAGGGACAAGATATCGTTGGTCAGGCCTGTGTCGACTCGATCCGCGGACAAAATTTCGGAAAGGTTCCGGATGAAGTAAAAGCCCAAGGAATGATTTTCGGAATCAACTTTATCTTTCCGGAGATGCGCAGTCGTTGAAGTAGCGCATCGGTTTATTATTCTGGATTATAGGAACCGATTAAGGCCTATGATAGAAATACCCTCGTCAAAAAAGCGTTTTACGAAAGAGAAAAACTCAAAAAAGTCGAAGTCCTTGATCGTCAAAGACCACTTACACGAAGAATGTGTCTTCAGAATTTAAGTAAGGATTGATTTTATATATTATGGAAATGGAATGATGATTTCGAAAATATTTTTGTCGTCTTTAATATAAAAGTCATGAGATGCGTTTAATTTTGAGGAACGCATCTCGATATTACTCAAACCGATTCCGAATTTTTCCTCCCGATTGACTTTGAATTTTTTTCCGTCCGAAATCACCTTGAGTCTTAGGTTCTTTGTTTCTTTGAGCCACAAAATGTCGATCTTTGTCGCTTCCGCATGCCGAAGGATGTTGGACATGACCTCTAAAAAAATCTTTTGAATGTGTAAACATTGATCCAAGCGGAGAGAATCGGAAACTTCTTTGATCGTGGATGTTACTGCGATGTTTCCCGTGCCTTGGATTCTTTCTCCGTATCTTCGCATCACGTCTTCCACTAATTCTCTATGACTACCTTGATGATGCATCAGAAATACGATATCTCTGACGTTTGAAATCAGATGATTCACTTCTGTTTTTAATTTTTTCAAAGTGGAATCGTTTTTATCTTTGGATTCCAGTTCGAAAAGAATCGCTGTCAATTCCGAACCGATGAAATCGTGTATGTCCGATGCGATCCTTGTGCGTTCTTGAGCTTGAAGTTTGAGTTGTTCGTTGTATTTGAGCTGAAGCTGAGCAAACTCCTTTGCTTTTTCCAAATCATCAGTGAATCGAGAAGATACTATATACGAATTTAATGCGACAAAGGTGACAAGACCGATAGGGAAACTGTAAGGAAATAGAATATAAACTTCGTATAAACCGTAAAAGACGTCGTTCATCATCGTTAAAGCCAAAACAAATCCTGTGATCAGAATCGTTTTGGATTGCCGTTCCCGATTTTGAAAAGCAAGGATCGTTCCTGTGATTATGACCGCCGCGTAAAGCGGAGCGAAATACAAAAAGTAAGAATACAATACCACCACCAGGTGCTCGGTCAAAAGCAGGATTCCGATTGCGAATATTGAGGTCGTGCCGATAGCTAAACGGATCCATTTTTTTTCGAATTGAATCGGAAACATCTTTTGAAGCATAAAAAAAGCAACGGGGAAGAATGCTACCTCACAGAAAAATTCGATTCTCAATCTAAGATCCAAGGACAGACTCGGAACCGTTTTGTATTGGATTCCGGACGTGATAAAGGAATATGAGGAAACCAAAAAACAGAATGCGGCGAAATAAAGTGGCACGGGATCTTTTCTATAAGCAAAAAAGAATACGATATGATAAATCCCGAACGAACAAATCACGCTGATCAAAATGATCGCCAGCCATTCTTCCTTTCTTTCCTCCGAATCGATCAATTCTCCGTTTCCGATACGAAACGGCTTTCGGATTCCTCCCTTAAGATAATTTCCTTTAAAATTAGAAACAACAACGGTGATCCAAAAATCCTCCGAAGGAACCGTTTTACTTGTGATCAGAGGATGCGCTAAAAATACCGTATTCAGAGGGTCGGTTCCTGTGAAACCGTTGGAATACACCTTATCTTCATTGAGAAAAACGTCATATACTCCCGGAATTCTCGGGATCCTGATTTTTAGATCTCGGTTTTTCCGATCGCATAACACGCGCAAACGATAACTCGCGTATCCTTGGAGCGAATAATAAGCGTCGTAGTCCCTCCAGATTCCGGGCACCGGAAAGTAAAGAGGTTGTTTCGAAGGTTGCGCACCGTGAAGGATTTCCTGCCAATAGAATTCCCATTCTCCGTCGACGTTAACCGTTCTTTCGTTCAGATTTATGTTTCTCAGGTCTATAACTCCTTTTTCCGCGATCGGTTGGTCGTGGAAAGATATAGAGGGGGAACAGTCGATGATCAGACAGTATAAAAAGATCCAAATAAAAAATAAAAACGGTTTCATTTGAATCTTTAAGGATATCCGGGAACGTCCCGGATGATTCCCATCCTTCTGCCCCGTATGATGGCTTCGGATTTGGAGTGTACTTCCATCTTTTTATAAATCTTTTCGATGTGTCTGCTTACGGTATGACTGGAAATATCCAATTCTTCCGCGATATCAGGAAAGGTCATCCCCAAGGCTACAAAGTTTAGAATCTGCAATTCTCTTTCGGTAAGCCCAAGTGTGTTTACTAACGGAGTGATTTTGGTCTCTTCTTTTTTTGTAAACTCTCGGATGATCTTGTCCGCAATTCGTGCAGTCAAAGGCGCGCCTCCCAAAACGATCACTCTCAATTCCGCCAAAAACAACGCGGGAGGAGTGTCCTTAAGAAGATAACCCGAGGCTCCTCCTTGGATCGCCTCTACGATTTTTTCCTCGTCTTCGAATACGGTAAAAATCACATATTTTGTATTCAGTGTTTTTAGCCGAAGTTCTTTCAGACATTCCAATCCGTTTTTTCCGGGAAGCCCTATGTCCAGAATGACGATGTCAGGAACTTCATCGGGAAGAGAGAGAATGGCTTGTTGAGCGCTTGTGTAATGTTTTAAAAATTGAAAGTCGCCGGACTTGGATAAAAGTTCCTGGAGATTGAGGGCAGTATGGGCATTGTCTTCGATGATGGAAACCAAATAGAGGGACTTGATTTCTTGCGATGTTTCTGGTTTTACCATCGATCTGATTTTCTAGATTCATTCGAGTTGGTAAATAATTTTTCGGATAATCGAACAACGATCTCTCGCTCTTGAACGCTGATCCTTAAAGAAGCGTTCATTGAGTTTTACTGGATCGCTCCGAACTCAAACTCAATGCGTCGCTCTCTATGGATCGCTCCGCAGATCGCTCGATTTAAAAAAGTCGTTCCATTCTTGTTTTGCTTTTTCCCATCTTCGTTTACGGTCCTCTTTGTCTTTGATCTTCAGATAGAGCCTGGGTTCCGCGCCGGGAAACGTGATTCTCACTCTATGTTCGTGCAACACTTCGATGAGAATGATCTTTTGATTTTCGATCGTAATCTGATAGTTGACCACGCTGTTCATTTTCAGAGGAAGAAGTCCTTGCCCTAAGTTTCCAACCCCCTTTCTAAAATCCAATTCCACACATTCCACAGGCTTGTGCCAGGTATCGCAAAACTTTCCTTCGGGAGGAGGAACAGGTTTCAATCCGCAGGATGCGAGTACCGAGATGGAAAAAAGATTCAACGACACGGAACGAATTTTTCGAAACAGGATCGATTCAGATTTTTTCATCGAAGTTCTAACTCGAAAATAGAATCGTTCATTGATCCGATTCCTGTTCCAAATTCAATTTTGTTTTGAGAGTCGGTTTTTCCTGAAGGATTTCTCGAGCCAGCTTTACGATTTCTTGCTTTCGTTCTCCCGCTTTTGGATAGAGTTCTTCCAGGATCAGGATTGATTTTGCATGTAGATTTTGAAGTCTGAAAATTTTGGCTTCCAAAATCCAGGAACCGGTTGTGATAAAGTCTTCGTTTTCGTTTCTCACCTTTCGTATGAAACTGAGAGAGGAAACATACTGCCCCGTGCGAAATTCAGAGAGTCCGATTAAAAAATGAGATTCCCTTTCGGTCAGTAAGATGGAACCGGTCGCTTCCGGACTCGCAAGATTTCGTTTTAAAAATTCCGTATCTCCGGAAAGGGAGCTGCCCAAAAGAGAAATCCATGTATAACAGATTTTAAATTCGGGACTGATTTTTTCATAAGGAATCGAATTCAAAAGACCCGTGAGAGATTTTCTGGAAAGATGTTGTTTGATCGTTTCTCCGAACGCGATCATCACCTTGTTATCAGGATTTTCTCCGATTTCCGGATCAAGAGCCTTGGCTCTCAATGCGTTTCGATACATATCCTCCAAAATCGGAAGATAGGATCCGTCTTCCTGCAAAAAATCGTTAAATCCGGAATAAGCAAGTTTGACTAACGTAGCCGAGTCAAAGGAAAAACCGTTGAGTAGAAACGAATTATAATTTCCTAATGCGCTATAAAAATAACTGAGCTCGTCGGTAGGATTTGCGGTAGCATAATCTTTTGCCGCGCTTTGAAAATTTTTTACCGAACTTTCGTCAAGACTTCCGGATAGAATTTGCTGTTGAATGGATTTTCTTTCCTTTTCCAGATAAATTTTTCGATCACCCGCAAAGAGATCCTTAATGTCCTGACGGAAAAAAAAACCGGTTCCTCCTAAGACCAACAAGAGCAACATAATGATATAAGGTTTATAACTGGTTTTCTTTTTATAACTTTTTAGGCCGGATTGGTACAGCATATCGATCCTAGTTTTTACCTGCCTATCCAGGGTTCACGTATTTTTTGAATTTGTATCAACCCCTAAAACTTGACACTGAAAGCCTCCCTGATTCCGTGGATGTATGCCGTATGATTACGATTTTGACGAAGAATTTGAACTGGAAACCGGAGATGACGAAAACGCTACGGATGAAGACGTTGTAACGTTTGCATGTGAAGATTGCGACCACCGCTGGGAAGAGGAAGCCTTTGAGGCAGAAGATTACGGTCCTGAAGGGGCGATCTGTCCGATGTGTGGTTCCGCTACCGTAATCGAATTTTGAAAAATACCCGGCTGGCCAGGCGATTTTTTGGAAATCTTGTCCCCCGGCTTTTCGGGTCCGCAATCATTCTCTTTATATTTTATCCTCAAAGTTTCGTCTCTTCGACCGATTTCAGCGATATTTACGATTTTTATAAAAAGGGGAATTATGATACCTTGGTAAAGGTGTCGCGATCGGCTCTTCGAAAGGAAGAAATCGACTATCGAATTCTGCTTTTATACACCGCTTCGGAAAAAGATCCGGAAGAGATCGACAAAACGCTGAAAAGTATCTACGATCGAAAGGAATCCCATCCGGGAATCTTTTACAACTCTGTCTTTTTATTCTTAGAACGTTGTTTGGTATTAGAAAATATAGAATCAGGGCTTTATTGGGGTAAAATTTTTTTGGAACGAGGGTCGTCTTCTGTGCGTTATGCGGAAGGTCTTTACACATACGCCTGTATATTATTTGAAGACGGAAAATTTTCGGAAGCAAAACAGATTCTTTCCAAGTTGAAGGAATGGAAATCGACAGAGAAGTTGAACAAAAAAATTCGGATCTTGGAATTGAGCATCGAAAAAAAAATGGAGGCGCAGACATGAGCGTACTTAAGGTACAAACCGGCAAACTCAAGGGTAAGTCTATTTTGCCTCCTCCTGCGGTTGCGGGACATACGAATTTCACACCGGCCGTGATTAAAAAATCCCTGTTCGATGTTTTGGGGTCTTTGATTTTAAAAGGACGACTGATCCCAGAGAATTCTGCGTTTATCGATTTTTTTGCGGGTTCTGGACAGATGGGTTTGGAAGCCGTCAGCCGCGGATTCGGAAGAGCCGTTTTATACGAATTGGCTCGGGAGCGCGCGGACACTCTTCGAAAGTTTTTTGAAAAAATAGAGGGAAATCACGATATCTATCGCAAAGATGTATTCCGTTTTTATGATAAACTTGACATCCCCGAAAAATCCAGGGTTTTCTTTTTGGATCCCCCGTATTCTTTTTGGACTAAGAAAAATGAAAAGTTTAAAAGTCTCGTGGATCATTTGTTAAAGGAAGAAACGACCGTGGCCGTTTTTGTGCAGTCGCCCGTGAATCCCGGTTGGTCCGATTTTGAGACCCGCAAGTTCGGTAAGAATTTTCTGAGTTTTAAAATGAGAGGAGAGGATGCGTTGGAATTCAAATCTTCCTCGGAGGAAGACGCCACAAATGAGGAGACCGATTCGGAAGATTGATCCCGAATCGAGTATCTCAGCCGCGTATCAAAGAGCAAGCCGTTTGAAATCAAGGTTCCGACAAACTCTGTCTGTGAAAATTTGCTTGCGGCGGACTTGAAGTCCGGTTTGAAGTAAAATTTCTGCGTGACAAAAGTCGCAAAAATTAAATCGAGAAAACATTTTTTGAAACAACTTCAAAACATATTTGCAAATACCGTTTTCAAAGTCTATCTCCGATTTTTTACGATCGGAATGGGAATTTCTTTTGTGACTTTGATCCTGAATTCTTCGTTTCAGATTATGGGAGTGGATCTTTCGGAATTCAAATCGCTTTTTTTGTCCTTTTTACCTCTATTCATAAAAGATTATATTCAAACTTTGCTTGCAAATGGGATTCTTTTCGGTGCGATCGGCCTGCTTCTTTCTTCTCCATGGTTTGTCCGAGGATCGCAAGAAAAAAGCCAAGAGAGCGAAGTTCAAAATCAAAGCGAATTTCAAGATCAGACAAAAAAAACGATGCAAAACGGAAAAACGGAACGTTCTTCCCGAAAAGAATTTTGGAGTTTCGGAGTTTTTATTTTTCTTCTTTGGTGTCATTCGATTATCAGTCATCCACAGATCTACGGGGAATTTTTCTTTTATCGATTTCCGTTTCTGCGTTTCTTTTTATTTTTTCTGACGGATTGGATTCGCCCTGAAATTCCACAAACGATCGCTCTTGCGATTTTAGGAATTTCGATTGTTTCTTATTTTGTTTTTTTAATCGCGGATCGGGCCTGGTCAGGCGCAGTTTGTTTTTTCTTTTTTTGTTTCTTTTCGTTTTATTTTCATTCTTTGGGAAATGCGATTGGAATTTTCATCGTTACCTTGGTTTACCTTGCGACGATCGTCTTTGATCTTAAGCTCATTTTGGGATTAGCCGGAGTTGTTTTAACGATCGTGATTCGAAATCGTCTTCGATTTCTTTTTTTGTTTTTTGTTTTTTGTTTTTCTCTCATCTGCTTTCATTCGTTCGGCAACAATCCGTTTGGAATTTTCGATAAAAAAAAAGAGGGCCAAACAAACTTCGATTTTATTCCTGTCACAAAAAAAAATCCAAACATTCTGATCTTAAGCGCGGACAGTCTCAGGTATGATAAGATGGGATACTCTCAAGGTAAGAAAGGTTTGACTCCCCATATCGATTCTCTTTCTAAGGATTCTGTAATATTCCAAGATCATCATACTACGATTCCAAGAACCTTCCCGGCTTGGGCGGACTTGTTGACCGGTCGACTTAGTTTTGTTCATGGAATTCAGGATATGTTTCCGGATGCAAGGGATCGTTCGGGTCTGAATCGAGATGGTTCCGAGACTCTCCCGAAACTTTTTTCCAGACTTGGATATAGAACAAACGTGGTGTCTTCCTTTGCGGGCGATATTTTTCCCAGAGCGGACTGGGGGTTTCAATCCGTAAAAGCCCCGATTTTTCACGCGGGAACTCTTACAGCTCAGAGAATATTGGAAACTCAGATTTTTCTTTTACCGATTATAACCGACTCGCTTCCCGGTTCCGGAGAATATTTTTCTTCGATCCGCGGACTTCCGAGTTTGGGAGAAGATTCTAAAATTCTTCCGGATCTTTTTGAGGATGTTAAAGAAAGTTCGAATCCTTTTTTTACGGTATTTTTTTCTTCTGTGACTCATTTTCCATTCAGTCCTCCGTATCCGTTTTATAAGAAATTTACAAAAACAGAATATTATGGAAAGTTTAAATATTTTAAATTTGTAGATCCGAGCGATTCTTCGGAACTTTCGCAGGCAGATCGGGAGCAAATTCGAGACCTTTTTCAGGCGGGAATCGCTTCGTTTGACGATTCGGTCGGCAAGATTGTCGAACGTCTGAAAGAAAAAGAAATTTATGATTCGACCTTAATCGTTTTGACGAGTGATCACGGCGAATCCTTATTCGAAGCGGATCATAGTCATGGGCACGGCGAACATTTGCGAGGGGAGGGTGTGACCCATATTCCGCTTTTGATCAAGTTTCCGAAAAGCGAAGGTGCCGGGAAAAAATTTTCCGGAATCAGCAGTTCTTTGGATTTGTTTCCGACTCTTCTTTTATTTGTTCTAAAAAACATTGCGGACTCCCCTCTAAAAGAAAGTCTTTTGGAAGGATTGAAAAATCGATCGGGAAGAAATCTTTTCTCGGCTGTCGACTCGAACTCCTGGAAGGACGATCGTTTTGTTTATGGAGAAACCGGTATCTGGTTTAGCGATCGCGGGGATCATTTTTTTCAAAAGGAAAGAATCTTCTATCCGAATATTCTGCGATTGCATTCGATCGAATCCGGAAAAATTCCTTTTATCTCAATCGGTGATTCTTATGCAAAGGAGAGTGTGATCGTTTCCAAACACAGAATGTTGCAGAACGGGACTTATAAGCTGATTTATATTCCTTCCGAGGACGGGGTTTTTTGGCGTTGTTACGATAGAATTCGGGATCCTTGGAACACAAAACCTCTTCCGGTTTCCGAATGCGGCTCTTTGAAAGAATCTCTAAACTCCTTTTTGATCCGATCCGGAAAGTTTAAGAAAGCGGGAGAGTATTTGTTTCCACTTTCAAATTGATGCTTGAATGATAGAGCTTTGGTAAAAAGCTGTATTTTCAGTATGCCTAGAAGAGAAGATATCCGCTCTGTACTCATCCTGGGTTCTGGTCCGATCGTAATCGGTCAAGCATGTGAATTCGATTACTCGGGAACTCAAGCCGCAAAAGCCCTCAAAGAAAAAGGAATTCGTGTAATTCTTCTTAATTCAAATCCCGCAACCATCATGACCGATCCGGATCTTGCGGACGCCACGTATGTGGAACCAATGACGGTTCAAGTGGTTCAGAAAATTCTTGAGAAAGAAAAACCGGATGCGATCCTTCCCACGGTCGGAGGTCAGACCGCACTCAATCTCGCTTTGGCTTGTAACACTGCCGGGCTTTTAGAGAAATACAACGTAGAGCTGATCGGCGCCAAAGTGGACGCTATAAAAAAAGCCGAGGACAGAGAACTCTTCAAAAAGGCCATGCAAAAAATCGGAGTGAGGGTTCCCAATTCCGGTCTTGCAAACAATCTTAAAGATGCGGAAGAAATTAAAAAAAAATTGGGTCTTCCCTTAATCGTTCGCCCCGCTTTTACACTCGGAGGAACGGGAGGCGGTATCGCTTTTACCGAAGAAACCTTCGAAGAGGTGGTATCAAGGGGATTGAAAGCTTCTCCGATCAGTCAGGTTCTTTTGGAAGAATCCGTTTTGGGTTGGAAAGAATTCGAACTCGAAGTAATGCGGGATCTTGCGGATAACGTAGTCATTATCTGTTCCATTGAAAACATTGATCCGATGGGAGTTCATACGGGTGATTCGATCACAGTGGCTCCGCAACAAACCCTTTCCGATAAGGAATATCAAAATCTCCGAGATATGTCCATCGCCATCATCCGCGAGATCGGTGTCGAAACGGGCGGATCCAATATTCAGTTTGCCGTCAATCCGGAAAATGGGGACGTGATCGTGATCGAGATGAACCCTCGGGTTTCCAGATCTTCGGCGCTGGCGTCCAAAGCGACCGGATTTCCGATCGCAAAAATAGCCGCCCTTCTTTCCATCGGATACACGTTAGACGAAATTAAGAATGATATCACTCGTGTGACTCCCGCATCCTTCGAACCTTCCATCGACTACGTGGTTACCAAAATTCCGCGGTTTGCTTTTGAAAAATTTCCGGGCACGGACGACACCCTCGGGGTTCAGATGAAGGCCGTTGGCGAGGCGATGGCGATCGGCAGAACATTTAAGGAGAGTTTTCAAAAAGCGCTTCGTTCTTTGGAAACGGACAGATACGGTTTCGGATCCGACGGATACTTTCAAGAATTATTATATTCTCGCAGTCTCAATTCCGGGCAACGAAAGGAATGGATCGATTCCTTTTTAAAACGCCCCAACGACAAGCGGATTTTTTATATCAAACTCGCGCTTGACGAAGGATACACCGTGGATCGGATCCACGACCTTTGTAAAGTGGACAGATGGTTTCTTTGGCAGATGGAAGATCTTCTCAATCTGGAAAAAGAATATGAATCCAAAGGACATTCGATTTTTAAAAAAATGAAACAGGCGGGTTTTTCCAACCGCCAGCTCGCTTTCCTAAAAAATAAAAAACAGATTCTCGATCTTTTGGACGGCGGACTTAGGGTGGATCTGAAAAAAACGGAAATTCAAAATCTTCTCAAAAAAACGGAAGAGGAAATCGAATCCGAACTCGAGTCTAAGAAAATTCTCCCGGTATACAAACGGATTGATACTTGCGCGGGGGAGTTTGAAGCATTCACACCTTATTTTTATTCTTCCTATGACGAAGAGGACGAATCCGATGTAACTCCCGCAAAGTCCGTGATGATTTTGGGAGGAGGTCCGAATCGCATCGGGCAGGGAATCGAATTTGACTACTGTTGTTGTCAAGCTTCCTATGCGCTTCTGGATTTAGGGATAGAGTCCATCATGGTCAATTCCAATCCGGAGACGGTTTCCACTGATTATGATACTTCCGATCGATTGTATTTCGAACCGTTGACTCTGGAAGACGTGTATCGTATTTACCAGAATGAAAAACCGGAAGGTGTGATCATTCAATTTGGCGGACAAACGCCTCTCAAACTCGCAAAGGATCTGGAAAAAAAGGGAGTGAAAATTCTCGGAACCAGTCCCGATTCCATAGACCGTGCCGAAGATAGAAAACGTTTCGTTGAAGTATTAGAAAAGTTGAATCTGAATTCTCCCGAAAGCGGGATTGCGACTTCCATGGAAGAAGCGAGAGCGATTGCACAGAAGATCACCTATCCGGTTCTGGTTCGTCCTAGTTATGTCTTGGGCGGAAGAGCAATGCTGATTATCAACGAAGAAAAAGAATTGGATCGTTATATGGAAAAGGCGGAGGAAATTTCAAAAGACAAACCGCTCCTGATCGATTCTTTTTTGGAGGATGCAGTCGAGGTCGATGTGGACGCACTCTGCGACGGAAAAGACGTTTTTATCACCGGAATCATGGAACATATCGAAGAGGCGGGAATTCATAGCGGAGATTCAGCCTGCGTTCTTCCTCCTCAAACACTTTCAAAAAAGATGATGGAAGAAATTCGTACCGCGACGATTGCGCTCTCTCTGGAACTTCAGGTAAAGGGTTTGATCAATATCCAATACGCGGTCAAAGAAGAAGTTTTATACATTATCGAAGTCAATCCGAGGGCCTCTCGGACGGTTCCGTTTGTTTCCAAGGCGCTTGGACACCCGATCGTAAAATACGCGACTCGAATCATGATGGGCCAATCTCTAAAAAGTCTTCCGCTTCCGAAGGAAATGGCTTTTTCACAGGTTTCCGTAAAAGAAGTCGTTCTTCCGTTTAACAAATTTCCGGGAGTGGATACGATTTTAGGACCCGAGATGCGTTCCACCGGAGAGGTGATGGGAATCGCTTCGACCGCGGGGGAGGCGTTTTTAAAATCGCAATATATGGCGGGCGACGAACTTCCTTCTCAAGGAACTGTGTTTGTGAGCATCAACGATAAGACGAAGTTGGAATTGCTTTCTTATATCAAGGATCTTTCGGAGTTGGGTTTCAATCTGATCGCTACTTCGGGAACTCATAAGTTTCTTTCCGATAACGGAATTTTATCCTCCAAGATCAATAAAGTCTATGACGGAATTTTTCCAACGGCTCTGGATTATATTCGTGAAAATAAGATTCATCTGATCATCAACACACCTCTGTCCAGAGTGACTCGGGATGACAGTTTTACGATCCGTCAGGCCGCCATTCGTTTTAAGGTTCCTTGTTTGACGACCTCGAATGCCGCCAAGGCGCTCATCAAAGGAATGGTGGAGATGAAGAACAAAGGATTTACGATTCATTCTCTTCAAGAGATTCATGCGATGCCGAAAATTTTCTAATTCATTTTAGAAAATTAGAATTTTCTTTTTTAGTAATGTTTTAAGATCGGCATTGATTCTTGAATTGTAATAAAAGCGTATGATTCGCTTTTGCCGAAGGACCTTGTCTCTGATTTTGATTTCCAAACCCAATATAAGAACTTATCCCAAAGAAAACTCAATGAATGCCTCCCTATGGGTCAGCATCCAAGAGCAAAACATTGAGTTTCCCGAGAGCATTGCGCTGAGTTGCTTCAAGAAGGCGTTCATTGAGTTTTCCTGGATCGTTCGGTGGGGGAGGTTTCCCCCTGAGCGGAGCCAAGGTCTCCGCTCACCCCCTCTCCGGGGAATTTTTTTGTGGGAAAACTCCCCGGACCCGATTTTTCTTAAAAGTAGGATCTCATACTTTTAAGGTTTTATTCGATCCGGATCTAAAGAAGGCATTGAATGACGTTTTTTATAACACAATAGCTTGATCTTTCTGATAAGGTAAAATAACGTGAGTTCGATATAACAAATGCGAAAGCGATTATTATGTTGCGATCCATAGAGAGCAACATTGAGTTAAATTCCGAAGGAATTTTCGTGAAAAGCGCGGTCGCGAGCTATTTTAAGCTATGAAATTCGCGAGCGATTCGCCCAAATTTTCTTAGGCCGAATTCACGTTAAAATAAGATTTTTGGGCACGCTGTAAAAGGAATTCGGAAATTCGATCGATTCTGAAAGTGATTTTTTGCATTTTACCGATTTTAGTGCGATTCTCAAGAACCGTATAGGGTATGGGGAAAATCTATTTAAACACGGAATGTAAGATCCAATCTGTCTTAGTGGAATCCAGAACGGAAGTCGAGACCATTCTTTTTCCGAAATCGTATCTCGATACATTGACGAAAGAACAAAGAAAAGTTCTTCCAAAACGGATTTTACCCCTCCTTCGAAGATATCAAAAATTTCTGTTGTCAAAGAGAAGAATCAATTCTAAAGCTCGGAAAACGTTGTATCAAAAAAATCAAGGAAAACTGATCCGTATCAATATGAGGATTGATACGGGAGTCTGGGCGATTCTTGGTGCGATTTCGGCGGCTCACGGTGTATCCCGATGTTTTATGGTGAATTATTTGCTTTGGCTGGAGAGCGTTGGAGTCGGGGACTCTATCGATCAAGCTTTGAATGTGGGATGTCCAACCTTTCACAATCACTACAGCTATATCTGGCACCTCGATCTTGTGAAAAACAGGGCATTTCGGTGGATAGAATTCAATCCTAATCCCCTAAGCACCCGTTAGCGAAACATTTTTTAAAATCAGACAGTTTCTTTCTTCGTAATAAAAATTTTTATTTTAAATCGAACTCTTTTCGAATTGATTCAATTCTCTTACGATTGACTCCAAGATCGGACTTGCCCAAACGAGACGCAGAGCGAACTTGGATTTTAGAAGTCTTAGAATCGACTAAAAATTCCACATCATCTACAAACCTCCAAAAAAAACTCGTAAATTCTACATAAAGATAATTACTTTCTTCTTTTATAATTTGAGTTCTTGGATACTCTCTGATTACGGTTTTCAGCTTTATCATAGCTTCGTCGGGAGTTCCGGTATAACTTAAGGGTGAAATGAAGTGTTCCGGATCCGTAGCTGCGACAAAACTACCTACACAATTGGGGGTTTCCGGACAGATCCCTAATTTTCCGTTTTGTACTCCGAGAGCGATTGGTCTTGTTCCGGTACATTGAACTAAAAATAAAAGAATCAAAAGATAGAATCGTTTTTCAAACTGAAAATTTTCGAAAAAAATCCGGTATAAATTCAAAGAAGAATTTAAGATTTCTTTCAGTTTACGCGTGTTAGACTTTTCTCTGTATTGAGATAGGTCTGTGACAAAAGAAGTCTCAAACAATGGGTTTTTCATACGAGAAGAGTATCAGGAAAATAGAAATATACGAAATTTTTTTGATTTCAATCGAAAAAATCTGATTACTTTTTATAAAAAAATAATTTCATGAAATGAGACTGATTTCAGTCTAAGTTCAAATCGATGTCCCTTCTTGAATCAGAAAAAATACCTTTAGGAAGCGTTTTGCCTTTCTTTTGCTTACCCGATCCTAAGGGCAAAATTCATTCTTCCGATCATCTTTTTGGATCCACCGGTTTATTGCTGGTGATCACTTGCAATCATTGTCCTTATGCACAGGCGATTTGGCCTCGACTCATTCGGTTTGCTGGAGAAATCCTTTCGCTAGGAGTAAAAACCGTTGCGATCAATCCGAACATTCATCCCGGTTATCCCGAAGATTCTCCGGAGGTTATGACCCAAAAGATTGGGGAATGGGGAATCGATTTTCCGTACTTAGTGGACGAGAGTCAGGAAGTTGCAAAAAATCTAAAGGCAACATGCACGCCGGATATCTATCTTTATGACTCGGATCGGAAACTTTTTTATCATGGGCGAATGGATGATAATTGGAAGAATGAAAAACAGATTTCCCGTAGGGAATTGGAATACGCGGTTCATCAGCTTGTAAAAGGAAATCCGTCTCCGATCAATCAAATGCCTTCTATGGGTTGTTCCATTAAATGGAGGGAATAAATTCTTGCCTTCGATAACGCCCGATCACACTCCTGTTTCTGCCGAATTTCAAGACGCAGAGGTCTTGACGGAGCACTATCGAGAGCTGGAAACAAAAGCTCTTGAGCATTTTCGAGAGGAGTTTGTAAAAAACGAAACTTCTCTGGGTAACGTTTCCACAACGAGGCTGATTCCCTTTCTCAGAAAAAGCGGAGAGATTTATCAGGAATGGAGAATATTAAAAAAGAATCTTACCGATAAATATGCGGAGCTTCAAAAAAGCAGAAATCAAGAATACGAATTGATCTATAGAAAACTGACGGTTGATAAAAATCATAAATTCAAATCGACGACCCTAATTGGAGATATTTTTCAATCGGTAGTCGATTCCGTTTTGAATACGATATATACCTGGTTTGATTTGGATAAAAAAACGGAAACAACTCAGCTACCCCCGGTCGCTAAAACTTCAAAAAAATCGGCTAAGGAAGACGATCTTAAAAAACTTTATCGGGAGATGGTTCAGAAAAAATTAAAAGAAAGAGATCGAAGTTTTTTACTATTCCAGGATGTCTTAAAAGAATCTGCAATCAATTGGAATCAATCGTATCGCAAAAAATTTCATCAAAGTTTGGCCAATACGATAAAACAACTCGAATTTTCAAAAGCAAACAAGGCTGAAATTTTGAATTCCGCGAGCTCCGCGAAAAAGTCGGCTCTTAACTTTCACGATGAGGATAAGATTCAAAAATATTCCATTTTTATGATAGACTATTTTTATAGTCATCTTCTTAAAAGAGAACCTATTTCCGAAAACAAGATTGTAATTCCGGATAACGCGGTTTCGAATAATGAATTCTCTAAAAACGGTCGGATCGTTCCCAATCCTACACGGGAAAATTCGGAAACCCGCAAAGCGGTGGAAAAAGTAGTAACCGAATCCTCCGCCGATTCCGAAAAGAAATTTTTTTCCAAGAAAAAGTGCCTGATTACGGATTTACCCGACCATTTCGTCAAAGAATGTTACGAAGACTATTTGATCGTCGACATATCCACACAGGAAAAACGTTTGGAACTTCATCGAATTCGACTGGGCAAGGAGAATCAGAATACAAGGGCCGAAGCGATTGAATTTTTCAGTCAGTGTATCAACAAGGATTTTTTAGCGGTTTCTCTTGCTGAATCTATCTTAAAAAAACACAATATCACTCAAGAAGAGCAAAGCCAATTGAGCGAAATGATTCGCAAGCAGAAAGCTTGCAAGTAAGGAATCGGCTATCCACTTTTTCTAAATTCGGTTTTATAAAAAATCCCCTAAAATTATAAATGCGCTCGTTATAAGGTTCAAAAAAAATAATTCGAACCCATATTTGGTTTTTCGAAAATGATTCTGCTGTAATCATCGGGTAGAATCGGAGCAAACACCCATGAAACTTTTAGAACGAGCAGTCGAACGATTCGGCGGATGGAATCTTTGGAAGCGATTGGATAGTCTTGAATTTTATTTTGATCGTTTGGGCGCTTCGATTCCGGTTTTGAAAGGTTTGGGCAAAACCTTTCAAAAACACGGTCACGTAAAGGTTTTTCCAAAGAAATTTACGGCGGAATTTTTGGATTATCCTTCCCGCGACAAAAAAATAATATTCCAGAATGGTAAAGTAGGAATATTTAATATAAATGAAAGCGAAGTTGCATACGAAATTTCCGATTATAGAAAGACTTTTCAAGGGTTTAGAAAATTCAGACGTTGGAATCCTTTAGACGTCTCGTATTTTTTTGGTTATGCAATTACACAGTATTTAAGCGTTCCTTTTCTTTTGAAGGAATATGGTGTTCGTGAAGTCGAACTCGCCGAAGGTTTTAGGATCGACGCGGAGTTCCCGCCTTTTTTACACACTCACTGTAGAAAACAGTCCTATTATTTCGACAAGGAAGGTCTTCTTATTCGCAACGACTACATTGCTGATATCCTCGCACCTTGGGCGGCAGGCGCGCATTTTACGACCGATTATCAGAATGTGGATGGACTTCCGGTAGCAACAAAGCGGAACGTTTATTTTCGCTTCGGAACTTTGGTGACTCCGATTCCGGTTTTGTCCGCGGAGCTGAAACCTTTACGGGTCAACTTTCATTGAAGGGGGAGTTCCCACATTCTCCTTGCAAATGCAATTTCATTGAAGTGGGGAGTTCCTACATTCTCACTTTTACCAAAGATTCACTCTTGAGTGCGACATAATTACAAAAGGGGAGAAGAAAATTTAAAAAACCGTCAAGGAAATCCTGGAAAGATCGATTCTTAATATTGCGGAGCGTGGTATGAATATTTCCAGTGACCTTACAGTTTCAGAATTCAGAATAAAACAGAATGTCCCTGCGTCCGGAGATCCGACTCCGAATGTTTCGCTCTTGTCCGGATTCGGCCTAACCGGAAAAAATTCTTTCCTCGATCTCATGAAATCGTTGCAGGGCTCCGCGCAAAAGGGTCTGGATGAAACTCTTACCGGAATTCAAAACGCGTTTTCAAAATCGGAAGTTCCCGAAGCCAAAGAAACTCAAGAATCCAAAGACAAAAAAATAGAATCGGAAGAACCGATCGAGTCCGAGGATTCGGAAGTCGTTCGCGAAGAAGATGAAATTGAAGATCTGGAAGAAATCTCCAAAACCGCCGTTCTGCCCTGGTTTTTGGTCGCAGACGCAAAGTCGGACGAAGCCATCGATGCCGAATTAGAATCGAAAATATTAAACGAACTCGAAGCGACGATTTCGGAAGAATCCTTTTTTACAACTACCGAGTCAAACCCTCTTTCCACAACCGAATTCATACAAAGTCTTTTTTCCAAAGAAGAAGCCGCAGATTTGCGGAAAGAATTGAATCTTAAAAAAGAATCCGAAACCTCTTCGTCCTCCTTCGGAATGGCGGAGGAATCCTCCGAGCTTTTCTCCAAAGAAACAAAAATCAAAACTGGAAAGAAAGAAGTATCTTCCGTTTCAACGGAAACAAAATCTTCCGAACTATCGGAATCGGTTTCCTTTTCTCAGGAATCCAATACAAAGGAACTTAAGGAGAATGTAAAAAATTCTTCCATTAAGGAAGCAGCATTCAAAACCCCGGATGAAGGTAAAACCGAGGTCTCCAAGGAAATCGCCGCGGATTCAGAAAAATGGAAAATCAGCAGAGATAAAAAAACGGATTCTTACTTAAATCTAAAATCATCCTCAAGAGAAGAAATCAAAATCGCCGTTCTGAATCAATTCTCCGAGAATTCTTCTGGTAAGTCCGGACAAGAACAATCTTCCCGAGGAGGATCCGATTCTTACTCCTCTCTCGCAAAAGGGTTGGGAAGTCCCGTAGTTGTGGGAAGGGAGGTCGCGATCTCTTCTTCTCAGAAAGAATTTTCAACATCCAAAGAATCTTCGATTCTTTCCAAAAAAGACATTCAACAAAACTTTCAGAACCTGATCCGTTCTGCGAGAGTTCAGATTCTCGATAACGGAAAAACGGAAGCGAGTATTCGTATGAATCCAAAAGACCTCGGACAGATGTCTCTTTCGATTTCGACGGATAAGGATATCGTTCGCGGAAAGTTGATGGTAGAATCGGATTCCGTCAAACAACAATTAACCGCCGAACTCGCGAACTTAAAACAAGAACTCAAAGCGAACGGATTGGAACTCGAATCTCTCGTTATCGAAGTGAGAGAAAGAGAGGAAGCGTTCGCATTCAACAGCGACTCCGAGAAACACAAACAAGATTCTCATTCTTTTCAAACCGCTTTTGGTGAAGATTGGGATTCCGATTTTAAAAATTCTTCTTGGGAAGAGGACGAACTTTCTTTGGAAGAAAATTTTTCAGAGCCTCATGGTTTTTCGGAAAAAACCGAAGGGAAAACCGAGAAACTGCTCGATCTGAAAGTATAGGCCTCGGAGGAAATCAATCATGCCAGAAACATCCGGCGTAAGCCAACAAGCGACGAGAGATCATTACCTCGAAGGAGACAGAAGTTTCAAAATCCGGAACCACATGGAAAATCTGGAAAAGGAAGAAAAGAACGGTCTCAAAGGAATCGAAATTCGTTCCACGGTAAAGTCTCTTGGTAAGGATGATTTTCTCAAGCTACTCATAACGCAGCTTTCTTCTCAGGATCCGACCAATCCAGTCAAGGATCAGGACTTTATCGCACAGATGGCTCAGTTTTCTTCTCTCGAACAGATGAACAATATTTCTACCGGAATTCAAAAAATGGGAAACCGTCAGAGTTTTTCTCTCGTAGGAAAACTCGTTTCCGGTCCCGACTTTGTAAACGGCGAACAAATCGCGGGGATCGCAGGCGCTCTTTTCTTTGACGGAGAAGGAAAAACCTTCGTTCGAGTAAACGGAAGATCCATCGACGTTGAGCAAATCTCTCTGATCAGTGATCCTACCGTTCTCAAGGAACAGGAAGCGGCTTACAATCAAGCCCAGGCTCAGACCATGGCTCCCGCTCCTAAGGCTTCGCAAATGGCGCCTAACGCAGCACAATTAAAGATCGAAAAAAAAGAAGTTTCCCCGGACGCGGCGATACAAACACAAGCTCCGGAACTGAAAGAGAAAACTTCCGTGGAAGAAAAGCCTTCCGACTGGAAATTTCCAGGTAAAGACAAAAGCAATTCATATGAATAAACAAAGGATAATCGAGGTAACAGCTTTATGATGAGGTCACTCTATTCCGGTGTATCCGGACTTAAGAACCACCAGGTCCGAATGGATGTCATTGGAAATAACATCTCCAACGTGAACACTCACGGTTTTAAAACGGAAAGGGTCACGTTTCAGGATATGATTTCTCAGGAACTTCGGGGAGCCTCCGAGCCTAAGGAAAATATCGGAGGTGTAAACCCGCAACAAGTAGGCTTGGGATCTCTGATTGCCGCTATCGATAAGATCATGACTCAAGGTTCTCTCCAAACCACCGGAAAGAATACGGACGTTGCGATGTCCGGAGAAGGGTTTTTTATCGTTAAGGACGGAGACAAACAGTTCTATACGAGAGCGGGAGCTTTCAACTTGGATAAGAACGGTTATTACGTAAACCCGGCCAACGGACTCAAGGTTCAGGGTTGGAACGCGAGACTCGATGATAAAGGAAACAAATTTATCAATTCCTCCGCCTCGATCGAAGATATTATCATTCCGGTATATTCTAAAGAACCCGCGAAAGCGACTTCTCAAATCGATTTTAAATCCAACCTGAATTCCTCCGTACCAGCTGTACCTCCGGATGCGACTCAGGATGAGATCACTGCAATGATCAATGATCCGGATCCGAAGATGAGAAGGGGTCATGTTACTACTATCAAGACTTTTGACGATCAGGGGATTCAGAGAGAATTCAAAATGGAACTTTACAAGGTTCGCGATAACACTTGGAAGGCTCGTTTGAGTATGACCGATGCGACTCAGCTTTCTGTGGACGTTGCGGGAACGGGCGGACAAAACACGCAGCTTCCGGGCAATACGGAGATCGAACTCGGATTCACTCCGGATGGAAAACTGGTTTATGTTTCCGACGGGACCGATTCGATGAACACCGGTAAGTTGAACGCAAAAGTTTCCTTTAAAATTCCTGGAAATCCCGCGGTACAAAATTTCGATCTCAATTTAGGGGAAGCGGGAATGGTGGATGGGATCACACAGTTCTCTTCCGATTTTACCACGAAGGCCATAAAACAAGACGGCTATACCATGGGTTATTTGGAGTCGTTCTCCATCGATAATTCGGGAACCGTAACCGGAGTATTTTCAAACAACGTTCGTCAGCCTCTCGCAAGAATCGCGACCGCTGTTTTTAACAACCCTGCGGGTTTGGATAAAGCCGGAGACACTATGTTTGCATATTCTATGAACTCCGGAGAACCTAACATCGGTGAGGCGGGAGTCCAGGGAAGAGGTAAGATCAATGCCGGACTTTTGGAAATGTCTAACGTCGACCTTTCCGATCAGTTTACGGATATGATCGTGACTCAGAGAGGTTTTCAGGCTAATTCCAGAACGATTACCACTTCGGATCAAATGATTCAGGAAGTATTGGGACTGAAACGTTAAGTTCATTTTTAAATGATCTCCTCTTCGCTTGCCTTCAAGGTTAAGAAAAGAGGAGATTTTTGGTTTTGTCTTGGAGAAATCCACAAAACATTAGGCAAATTTTTCTGTTCCGAATTCCGCCTTACGATCCTCACTAAGCACCAAACGACCCTTCTTCGATATTATCATTTTGCAATCGGAGCTTTTTTTGACAAGTTCCGGGAAAAATTCTCTTTCCCATAATTTTAAAGTACGGTTTCATTGGCTCTTGAAAGGATGAGTCAGAAGTTTCCAAAATATATCGTTACGGATTCTCGTTCAATTGCCAAAAGACTCGATCCGATTGCTTTTCGTTTAGATGTCCAATTTATAGATTTAAGCGAATTTTTTGCCTCTGAATCGATCCGGGATTCCATCGGTTTTTTAAACGTTATTTTTTATTTAACTGTCCCGGTTCTCAAGGAATTTCAAAGAGACATTCACAAACAATTTCAGACCAATCCTCTTATTTTAAGTCGATTTATCCTCAACGATACGCTGGATTATTTACCCGTCAAGGATCTCAAAATTGAAGAGGATCTCATTTTTGCAATCCTACCCGAATTTTCTTCCGATGTGGTTTTGAACAAAACTTTTCTAAATGCGTTTACTCAGATTCAGATGATTACGGATCGGTTCGATCTTCAACATAAAGTAAATACCACAAAATACGAAATTTCAAAACTGACTCGGATCGGAATCAGTCTCGCCGATGAAAAAGATTTCAACAAACTCTTGAGGGAAATTATCTTTAGCGCTCGGGAAATCTCCGTTGCGGATTCCGGCTCTCTCTATCTCGTGGAAAAGGATGAGCTCGGTTTTATACGAAATTTGAGGTTTAAAATCTCGTCGATGGATATCGATACCGAGGAATTTTTACTTCCGATCAATAAGTCGAGCATCGCCGGTTATGTTGCCGCGACCGGAAAAATTTTAAACATTCCTGATGTTTACGATCTACCGGAGGATGCGGAATATACTTTTAACAGTAACTTTGACGTGCTTTCGAACTATCACACGAAATCTATGCTCGTCGTTCCAATGAAAAATCATAGGAACGAAGTGGTCGGTGTCATACAACTGATCAACAAAAAAAGAAACTTTAATCAGAAGCTTACCGTGGATCAAATGAAAGGGAAAGACATTCTTCCCTTTGACGATTATTCGGCGCAGCTCGTAATGAGTGTGGCCGGACAAGCCGCGGTCGCGATTCAAAATAACAATTTGCTTCAGGACATCGAAACTCTTTTCGAAGGTTTTGTGACCGCCTCGGTAAACGCGATTGAATCTCGCGATCCGACTACGAGCGGTCATTCCTTTCGTGTTGCGTTGCTTACCGTCGGACTTGCCGAAACAGTGGATCTGATCTCCGAAGGTAAATACAAAGATATCAAATTTTCTAAAGAACAGATCAAAGAGATCCGTTATGCGTCCTTGCTTCATGATTTTGGAAAAGTAGGGGTTCGTGAAAAAATCCTGGTTAAGTCCAAAAAACTGGAAGACTACGAACTCGAGCTCATCCGCTGGAGATTTCAATATATCAAAAAGGATATAGAATCCAGGATTCTTCAAAAAAAGACGGAATATCTAAAAAAACACGGAAGTCTCGGTTTTGCGGATTACGAAACTTCTCTCGAATTCGAGCTTCAGGTGGAATATCAGAAACTCGATCAGATGTTTCAAATTGTGGTCGACTCCAATGAACCTTCTATATTAGAAGAATCTAATTTTCAGATGTTGGAAGAAATCGCCAAGGTGAACTATTCCACAACGGGGGGAGAAAATTTAAATCTGATCTCTCCGTATGAATTCGGATTTTTAACGATCAAAAAGGGATCTCTGGATTTCGCGGAAAGAAAACAGATCGAATCGCATGTGGAACATACGTTTCAGTTTTTGAGTAAAATTCCCTGGACGGGAGATCTGAAGATGATTCCTTCCATCGCGCACGCCCATCACGAAAAGCTGGACGGAACCGGATATCCGAGGGGACTTTCTGGAGACTCGATCCCGGTGCAATCCCGAATCATGACGATTTCGGATATCTTTGACGCACTGACCGACAAGGATCGTCCTTACAAAAGGGCGGTGCCTCTGGAGCGTGCTTTGGATATCCTTCAAATGGAAGCCCGCGAAAATCATGTGGACGCCGATTTACTCCAGATTTTTATCGAAGGTAAGGTCTACGAACGTTTGCTCAACGCGGGACAACTTCGTTAGATTTCGAACTAGTTTTAAAATCCCTTTTTTTAAGAATCGCATCTTAAATTCATCCTTCCGTTGTTTGATGAAAGAGACTTACTATTTTCCTGAATTGATTTTACAGTCGTGGCCTAAGAATATTAAAGACTAAGGTGATGCCGTTTTAGCTACGGCTAGTCGGTCTTTAGAAGCCCAAATCGTAACCTTTGAGCAAGATTTTTCTATATCGTTAAAAAACTGAACTATCCTATTTGCATGTTTACTAATTCCACAAATCTGTTTTCAAAAAACGATTTTGACAGAATTAGAAAACTACGGTATTCGTATCAGCGCAGATGACTTTTCCCATTGCGAGTTCTAAAAATCAAAATAAGAGTAGGATCGAATTGGAAAGAAAGACAAGCCTGCTTTCTCGTCTTGCTTTTAAGGTCCGTTGGTTTGTAGAGCTAAATCAGATCCGCGTGACTAGTTTTATTGAATTTTTTTCAGAAAGCTTTCAACTAAAGAAAGAAAATGATTTCCCCTCTCTTCAAAGTTTTTGTATTGATCAAAGCTCGCGCAGGCCGGTGAAAAGACGACCGAAGAAAGTTCGGCTCCGTTTTTCAGACGAACCTTTTGTTTTTCCTTCGAAGCGGAAAACAGTTCTCCATTCTTCAAGATATCGAACGCGTCGTTCAAGGTTTCCACCGCAAACAACTTGTCTCCGATCCTGCTCCTGATTCCCTCTTCCCAGGCGGGACGGCCTTCTCCGATCAGGATCACGCAGCCGATTTTCTGTATTAGAAAATCATAAAGCGGTTTTGGATCCTCCTGTTTGGGTCTTCCGCCGAGGATAAGACAGGTTTGCTCTAGATTTTTCCAAGTGGACATTCCCGCCAGCATGCTATGGAGATTTGTGGATTTGGAATCGTTGATAAACGTGATGCCGTTTTTTTCACCCGCGATTTGGAACCTGTGAGGAAGCCCTTTAAAAAGCGGAATTTGAGATTGTATGGACTTCGGTTTTCCACCGATTGCTTCCGCGGCAAGGATTGACGCAGCCAGGTTATCTTGATTGTGAGAACCTGGCAGATAAAATTCGGAGATATCGTATATAAAATTGGCGGTACGAATTTGCAGAGCATTTTCATCCACAACCGCCGCAGATTTGGAGTCTCTTCCAAAACTCAGAATTTTGCATCGAAGTTGTGTCGAATTCAAAATTCTATCTTTGATTTTTTCGGAAACGATTAAGGAATGATTTGGATTTTTAAAATCCGCAATCTTGAGTTTTGCTAGAAAATAATTCTCCATCGTTTTGTGTCTTTCCAGATGGTCCGGAGCCAAATTTAAAAATACGGAAACATCCAAATGCAAATCGGAAGAATCATCCAACTGATAACTCGAAAGTTCCAAGACCGCCAAAGAAATCGGATTCTTACAAAAAGATGTAAACGGAATTCCGAGATTCCCTCCTTCCTGAAGATCCGAAAAATCTTTTCGCAAAAGATGTGCAGTCAACGAAGTTGTCGTGGATTTTCCGTCCGTTCCGGTGATACCTAAAATTTTTCCCTGAAAAAAATGTCTTCCAAGATCGATCTCCGAAAAAACGGGAATCTTTTTTTCTAAGGCATAAAGAAGAATCGGATGTGATGGTAAAATTCCGGGAGACTTGACAATCAGAGAAATTTCAGGGAGGGCGTTTGGTTCCGTAGAATCGGGAAGATACTCGATCGAGCTTGACTCCGGGCGGTTTCGATCACAAAGAATGGGGTACGCCCCTGTGGAAAGCAATAAATTGACTGCGGAATTTCCGGAGATTCCTCCTCCAAGGACAAGAGCCTTTATGCCGTTTAGGGACTCTGGAAATTTCATTTTTTGACCGGTGAACAGTGATTGACAGGTTATTTTCACCCTTGATAGTTGTCAGTAGCAAAAACGAAGGATATTCCCTTGCTCGATCACAAAGTACGCGACGGTGTTTTGATTGTTTATCTCAAAGGACGTTTGGACGTTTCCATCGCCAACGAGGTAGAGGAAAATCTGAATGATCTGATCGACAATCAAGGTCATAAAAAAGTAATTCTGAATATGCAGGAAGTGGATTATATGTCCTCTTCCGGTTTTAGGGCTTGTATCTCCACTCTCAGAAAGTTGAATTCCAAAGAGGGTACATTAAAAATTAGTAATATCAAACCTGCGGTAAAACGGATCTTTGATGTGATCGAACTCACGTCTCTTTTTGATATTAGAGAAACTGAAGATGAGGCTTTGAAATCCTTTTAAACCTCCGATGTCCTCAACTTTACACCGGATTCTCCGGGAAATCATAACCACCAAACAAACCGAGATCCAAGAAATCCGTAACTGGGACCCCGCTCCTTACCAAGGGCTGGGGTTTCGGGATTCTTTGAGAAGTCGTAAATTCTCCATCATTGCAGAATGCAAACGAAAGAGCCCTTCGGCAGGAGAGATCCGATCCGACTATGATCCTGTAAAGATAGCAAAAGTTTATGAAGAATCCGGAGCGTCCGCGATTTCGGTTCTGACCGATCGAAATTATTTTGGCGGATCCTTGGAGGACTTAAAGAATGTTTCGTCTAACGTAAAAATTCCGGTTCTGAGAAAGGACTTTATTTTAGACAAGTCTCAGATCTTGGAAGCGCGCGCATTCGGTGCATCCGCGATTCTTTTGATCGTGAGAATCTTGACTCCTGAGCAGATCGCATCCTTTTTAAAAACGGCGTCCTCTCTTGGAATGGATTCTCTTGTGGAAGTGCATACTTTGCAAGAGGCAAAGATCGCACTTGACTGCGGGGCGGAGATCATCGGGATCAACACCCGAGATCTGGATACGTTTCAAATTCATCCGAATCTTGTGGAAGAAGTTTCCTCCTTCTTGCAGCCTAACGTAGTAAAGGTGGGCGAATCCGGAGTGAAAAAACGTTCCGATTTGGATACGTTTCGAAAACTCGTGGATGCCGCTTTGATTGGGACCTATTTTATGGAAAAACCGGATATTCGCAAAGCTTGGCTGGAGTTATTTTAGGAAATTATAATGTACTAGTCGGCAAATTTTGAGATAGAAATTCTATTTTACCCGATTTCGATTTTTTTGATCCCTTTCAATTGTTCCGACAAAGTTTTTCCTTAAAAAATGTTTGCCGTCGGACTTAAAGTCCGTCCTAAAGTAAAATCCGGCAAATCTGTCTTTGCTCCGGTTTTCAATCCCATCTATAAAGTGGAACATAATTCAAACAAATTCTATATGATTGTAGGTGTTGCACGGGTGGAACCAAATCCGGATTTGTTCTCAGAAATAGATTCTCACCTAAGTCCAAAAATCCATGTTGAAAAGTGTTTTCTCTCCGACCCCTTGGAAAAAAATCGACAATAAGGATTGTTCCATGAATCAAGAGACGCTCGGAGAAATTCAAACCGATAAAATTCCGTTAAAAGGCAGAACCTTAAAGGAACTTTCCGAGATCATGGCATCTCTCGGAGAAAAAACATTTCGAGCAAAACAGATCTATCACGGTCTCTACGTAAATCGTTACGAATCCTGGGAACAATTTACAACATTCTCCAAAACGCTGAAAGAAAAATTGGAAGATCTTTGTTCTCTCACACAACTCGAAGTTATCAAACATCTCAAATCCGTGGACGGAACCCAAAAATTTACGTTTTCATCCGAGTCGGGAAACGGAAAAGAATTCGAAGCGGTTTGGATTCCATCCGGAGACGGCGGAAGAAAAACGATCTGCATTTCTTCTCAAGTCGGTTGCACTCTCAATTGTAAATTCTGCGCTACCGCTAAATTGGAATTTCAAGGAAACTTAAAGGCTCACGAAATCGTAGACCAGGTCCTCCAAGTGGAAAGAATTGTCGGAGACAAAGCGACTAACGTAGTATTTATGGGAATGGGGGAACCGTTCCACAATTATTTTAACGTGATCCGAGCCGCTTCCATACTGCACGATCCGGAGGCTCTCAATCTCGGAGCGAGAAGGATTACGATTTCCACTTCCGGGGTTGTCAACGGAATCCGCCGTTTTATAGAAAACAAAGAGCCATATAATTTTGCGATTTCGCTCAATCATCCTGATCCCGTGGGCAGAAAAGAAATCATGGATATCGAAGAGAAATTTGCTCTTCCCGAACTCATACAAGCTGCCAAAGACTTTACGAGAGAATTGAATCGAAGAATCACTTTCGAATATGTCATGATTCCCGGCGTGAACATGGGTCAGGAAAACGCGAACAAGCTCGTCAAGATCGCAAGATCGATGGACTGCAAGATCAACGTCATCCCTCTCAATACCGAATTTTTTGGCTGGAGAAGACCTTCAAGAAGCGAGGTCGAAGAATTCATCGCTCTTTTGGAACCCGCCGGTGTTCCGATTCTCAACCGAAGGTCCCCCGGAAAAGATATCTTCGGAGCCTGTGGAATGCTCGCCTCAAAAAGTTGACCTCAGTTTTCCTTTTTGAAAAATGGGGGAATGAATCTGAAAAGAATTCCTCTTTTTCTCTTTTTATCCTTTATCCTTTTGTTTTCCTGTCAGGAATACGTTCAGCAAAAATGCAATTCCGCTTGTAAGTTCTTTGTTCAATGCGCGGAGGAAACTTTCAAAGACGTTAAATTCTCCGATGTCGAAAGAAGCAGGACCATGATCGATTGTGAAAGCGGTTGTATTCGGGAACAAAGTTTTGTTCTTCCTTGTTTCGAATCAGAAACTACTTGTAAAGGATTCAACACATGCGTGATGGAATCCGGATTTATGGATTGATCGAGGTATTATGAATCAGATTTTTATCAACAAGCCCGTCCTCTCTACCAAGGTTTTGATCGTTCTTCTTTTTGTTGGAATTCTTCCTTTGTTGTTCACCCTTCCTCTGGATGTGATCGATATCGACTCCTCCCAGTATGCGGAAATTTCCCGGGAGATGGTGGAAGGTGGAAATCCTTTTTTTATTCGGGACAACGGCCGAAGATATCTGGACAAACCGATTCTTACTTTTTGGAAAATCTCTCTTTCGTTTCTTATATTCGGTTATCAAAATTTTGCGTTTCGTCTTCCTGCGCTTTTGTTTACTCTTCTTTCTTTTTGGGGAATTTTTAAACTCACCGAATTGTATTCCGGAAGCAGACTTCGCGCTTGGATCGCCGTATTTTTATATTCCCTTTCTCCCGGGCTTTATTCGATGGTCGTGGATCCGAAAATAGACGTTTATCTGACTCCTTATCTGATTCTTGTTCATACGTTTTATTATTTGGGATTTAAGAAAAATAGAAATTACTATTATCTAATGTATTTTGCGATGGGATTGGGATTTATCACAAAAGGACCGATCTCTATGGTGATCCCCGCTCTTTCGATCGGAGGTGATATTCTTTTTAGAAGGGATTGGAAACGACTTTTGGAAATGAAATTGTTTCCGGGGACGTTACTTGCAATTTTGCCGCCGCTTCTTTGGTCCGTTCCCCTTTATCTCGAATTTCAAACATACGGTCCGTATTTCTTTTTGTGGATTCAATCCTTCGGCAGATTTTATGTGAAGATGTACAATCAGAGTTTCAATCCGTTCTTTTTTTATTCTAATTTTTCCTGGGCGTTCGGAATTTTTATCCTACCTTTTGTTGGATTCGTAATTTCCCGAGTTCGGAAATTTTTTAAAAACGGAGAATCGAAAGGGCTGATCCAGAGAATTATAAAAAATGAATATAAGAACGTGGATTTTGTCCCCGGATTTTGGCTTTTTTTGTTTTTGTTTTTGATCAGTTTTTCAAGATATCAACTTCCTCAGTATATCTATTGGTGTCTTCCCGCCGCCGCCATAATCGGCGCGGGTGTTTTGGAATCGATTCTCCTGTCTCTGGGAGACCGCGGGAAAAAGGACAAGATCGGACAGGCTCTTCTTTTGTTTACCGCGGCCACCTTTTTTGCGACGATCTTTATTCTCCCTTTTTTAAGCATTCAAGTCGGTTGGGAATATTTGATTCTTCCAATCGTATACCTTGCGGTTTTTGTTTGGGTTTATTTTCAAACTGAAAAAGAGGGCAGATTGCTTGCGAGTTGGATCTTTCCGGTGTCTTTATTTTTCTCGATCGTGAGTTTGTATCTTTATCCGATGCTGACTTCCTATCAACCTTCCAAAGAGATCGGAACCTTTATCCGCGCAAACGAACCAGGAAAGGAAAAGTTGTTCTTATTCGGGGTCCCCGCTTCAAAGAGATCGTATGCTTATTATTCTCAGAGAATTTCGAGAACACTATTTGATCCGACGGTTTTGACGGATGCGATTAGAAAGGACGGACAACGTTATCTGATCGTTCAAGACAAATGGATGAGTAAAATGAATGAGTTTTTTGGGAACGACATCGTATTCGAAACCGTAAAGGAATATCCCGCGTATAAGGTAGCGACCCCGGAAGGGAAATTTTTTCTTAAATCGCAAAGAGATCATCTTGTGGGTAAGGTCGTCTTGATGCGCGCGGCTTTAAAAAATTCTCAGAAAAAATGAGAGATTTCAAAAAAAGATACGGGAAATTTTCGAATTCTCCCGAAAGTTGAATTAGGCTAAATTGTGAGCCTGGTTTGGTTTTGGTCCCTGGGTTAAACCGGGGACTACTTTTCCTTCTTTTTCTCGATCCGAGAAACCCTCCAATGATAACAATCGATTTTAGAATGTGGAAACTCCTCGTGTCGGTTATATTTTTTCGTTTTGCAACATGCCCGAGAAACTAAATTCTAAAAGATAAGATGAATCGATAAACAAATTGGAGAGAATGATTGTATCGATATAAGACACGTCTAATATTTATTTACCGCGCGCGGATATATGAAATTTAAGCCGGGTCAAGAAGAGAAGAGTTTAGAATCTTCTATTGAGAAAACTAAATGGAAACTCGTTGATAACGAAATACAATGCTAAAAAAATTTAAATCGGCCGCCAAGAATACCCTATTAACAAATAAAAGAATGAATATTGGAATTGCTGAAAAAAATATTCCATTATTAAAAACAAAAACTTTCAAAATTGGAATTCCTTATCAACCTTGGTTTCAAGTATATTGTATCAGTATGCAGCTGGAAAATTAAAAGAACATTGAGAATAACCCCCATTTCACATAACTTCGACGTCTCGCTTCGTCTTCTAATCGTATTTTCCGCCTTGATCTGCGGAACTCTTTGTCAGTCTTTTTACGCACGAACATTTGAGGATGCGACTCCCTAAAGATTCTTTGTTATGCTATTTATGCGTTGATTGTAAATTTTAGAGTTATGCGCCATTTAAAAAGAATATTTTATAGATAAATTCGACTAATGAACAAATATCAAAAAGAAAAACTATTCGAATTATATATCAATCGCTTAAGTGAGAAGGAATTTTTGAGCATGTTCGATTTTTCGAGAATAGAAATGCCGAATCGACTTAGCGAAATGCTTATTGAAGCAATTGAAACGAAAAGCCGTACTGAAGTCGAAATGGGTGTTCACCTAGGATTTACATTTGGATTTGCATCAAACATAGTGAATGTGTTAAATGAACTAGTGATTCTTGATTGGCACACTACACATGACCAAATCGTTCATTTGTTAAAAGACTTTAGTGATGAAAGTAGTATCCCATATTTGAAGGAGACGATTAAATTGAAACCTAATCTTTCGTATCTTGACTACGATGATTATGGCTCATATTACAAGGTCTGTTTGTGGGCTCTCGCAGATATCGGTACAAAAGAGTCTTTTGAGGCGATTAAAGCATATAGAAATTCTAATGATGAAGCCCTCAGAAAAGAGGCAATTTATCGTTATGAAAAAATAAAGAAATATATAGAATAGAAAAACGGCGCACAACCATAACTATGCGGCTCCACTTCGCATCGAGTGGCGCATCCTGCCCGAAGACTTTGTCGTCTTAAATCGATGGGATGTCGTGGATACAATAACATTAGACTTAAAGTATATTGATGTAGTCATTTCACATAACTTCGACGTCTTGCCTTGTTTATAACTCACGGTCTCGCTTCCGCCATATTGTTTGATTACGATTCGCTTTGAAGCTTAAGGATGAGCGAACTTCTTCGTCCCGTAGTGCACAAGCGCTTTGGGAACGCAATCATCGAGAAATCTATTTCATTATGAAAAATTCAAAAAAGAGGATAGGTTTTATTAAAATGAATAAATTTGATTTTTCTTTTACTCTAAAACAGAATACTATTTATTGTATTTTTCGTAACATATACACTTTTAAGTTTTAAGGAAAATATTATGAGAAAATTAATCATGTGGAATGTCGTCACCCTAGACGGATATTTTGAAGGTGAGAAAAACTGGGACTTAAGCTTTCATGGACTTGTTTGGGGCAAAGAGCTTGAAGAATTCAGCGTCGCTCAGTTAAAATCAGCCGATATGCTTGTGTTTGGTGCAACAACATACAAAGGTATGGCAGAATACTGGACAAAGGCGGAAGGAGAGGAAGAAGAAATTTCCAAGTTCATGAATGAGATTCAAAAGGTCGTCTGTTCCTCAACGCTCAAAACTGCGGACTGGAACAATACAATCCTTCTAAAAGATGCCGTAGTCGATATTCCTAAATTAAAACAGCAAGGCAATGGAGATATGTTTGTGTTCGGTAGTGGTAACCTTTCTGAATCTTTAATGAAAGCAGAGTTGTTTGACGAGTTTCGCTTATGCATTGCGCCAGTATTTTTAGGGAATGGAAAACTTTTGTTCAATCAGGGGATCCCTCACAAAAAAATCAGACTACTTGAAACTCATCCCCTTGCTACGGGCGGAGTTATTCTTCGGTATGCTCCAGAGGGAGAGTCAAGGCAATAAAACGCAAAAAATGATTCTTTAAAAAAGAAATTTACGCCTGGCTCTTTTTCATTTTTCAAATTAGGAAAAAATTTTTTAGTAAATTCATTTAAACCAAAAAAGTTTATCTACGAAAAGATGAAGATAACGTGATTAGGATTCCGATCGATAATGTTGTTGATTGATTCTGGAATACTGTTAATCATTTCTCTAAAGATCTGATGATTGATCGAAGCCAACCAAGTGACCACGATCAACGAAATAGAATCTGACTCAATTCTTGTTAGATATTAATTGTAATAGTTAAGAGTTGATCTTACACTCCTTAAAATAAATAAGGAGAAAAAAGATGACAACGGCACAAAAAATAATCAAGAACAAGGTAGGTCTTTTGAAGTTAGCAGAGACCTTAGGGAACGTCTCAAAGGCGTGTAACGTAATGGGCTATTCACGGGATAGTTTCTATCGTTTTCAAGAGTTATATGAGAAAGGAGGCGAACTCGCTCTCCAGGATCTGAGTAGACGTAAACCGAATCCTAAAAATCGTATCGAACCTGAAAAAGAAGAAGCGGTAAAAAAAATGGCGATCGACTTTCCTGCTTACGGTCAACAGAGAGCATCGAATGAATTGAAAAAACAAGGAATCATAGTAGCACCTGCGACCGTTCGTAGTGTATGGGTTCGTCACGATCTGGAGACCTTTCAAAAAAGACTGAAGGCTTTAGAGGCGTTCATGGCTCAAGGAGATTCTCCCGTATTAACCGAATCCCAAGTGCAGGCATTGGAAAGAAGAAAATTAGAAAAGCAAGTTGAAGGTGAGATAGAAACAGAACACCCAGGATACTTGGGATGTCAGGATACGTATTACGTGGGCACAATCAAAGGCGTAGGAAGGATTTACCAACAGACCTTTATCGATTCCTATTCTAAAGTGGCGATGGCAAAACTTTACGATAGAAAAAATGCTTTAGTAGCAGCCGATATGTTAAACGACAAAGTGATTCCTTGGTTCGAAGAAGAAGGCCTTCGCTTGTTGAGAATTTTAACGGATAGAGGGACCGAGTATTGCGGAAATAGAGAACACCATGAATTTCAGTTGTTCCTTGCTTTGGAAGATATAGACCATTCAAAAACAAAAGCAAGGCATCCTCAATCTAATGGAATTTGTGAAAGATTTCACCGAACCATTCAAGATGAATTTTATGCCATTGCTTTTAGGAAGAAGGTATACAACTCTATTGAGGATTTGCAAAAAGATTTGGATCAGTGGATCGATTCGTATAATAACGAAAGAACACATCAAGGCAAGTATTGTTTTGGTAAAACTCCGATACAGACTTTTCTTGACACGAAGGAATTAGCTAAGAATAAGTATCTCGACAACTTACAATTTTCGTAATAAACAGGAACACGGAGTGTCAGATCTTATTTTGGCTATTACACATTTATATAATGAATCAAAAATCAGAATCTGTTTATAAAAAATTCAAAAAGATCTAAGATTCTATTCGGGTAACCGCAATCTCAGTTGATTGACAACACTGTTTGAACCGGAAAAGATAGAACCTCGATTTCGAACCGTTTTACAAATCAATCGGATCATCTTCTTTTTGTTTTTTTTCACGGATTGAATTCAAACAGGAGGGGCTTTCGTTTTGCGATCGTTCTGAGCTCCCCACTGCGCGAGCTCAAGCAATATAGGAATTAAATCCAAACCTTTTTCCGTCAATTCATAGGTATCCTTTCGACGGTCTAAATCGTATGACTTTTTTATGAGATTTTTTTCTAAAAGTGTTAGACGATTCGTAAGAATGTTCGTTGCCATTCTTTCATCTGAAGATAAAAACTCGCCGAACGTCTTTTTTTCAAAATAGACAATATCTCTTACGATCAAAAGGGATTTCTCGACGTTGCGTCTCGGAGGCGCCGCGAGAAGCCGAAGTGCCTGCTTTCAAGTTTAGGCAATATTCTTACGGGATCGAACTTTTGCTTCTAAATCTAATGCATGACATACTTTCAAAAAAGTTGCGAGATTGCAATTTATTATACCATTTTCAATTTTCGAAAGTTGCTGTTGAGCTATCGGATCCATTTTTGCAAGCTCTGACTGAGAAAGACCTTTCTTTTTTCGTAAATCATGTAATTCTAAAGATAAATTAATCAGCTCCTTTTCTTCTTAAAACGTTTCTTTGAATTTCTTGTTTTTCATTTTAGTCTTTAAATGTGATCTGAATGATTTCATGACAATAATTTCCTATTTCCTTTTCCGGATATTTCTTAAGAAATTTTCTCTTCTCTTTACTGCTCTGTCTATTTCAGACTTCGGAGCTTTATCGGACCGTTTAATAAAATGATTTGTGATAAGAAAATGGAAAGTTTAATTTTTAGTTCATGAATACCGTCTTTTAATATATCAGCGTAAGGCCTTGGTAAATTTGGGCTGAATTCTTCAATTTTTTAGATTCAAGTTAATATCTTCGCTTGATTTCTAACATTCTTTAAATTGATAAAAGTTTCGATTTAACTTTCTTCGCTCTCAGATTCCGAATAATAGTAATCTTTCCATTTTATTGTCACAAATAAAAATACATGATATATTATAAATTAATAATATTTATAAAAAACGCATAAACATCAAATTTACGTCGCACAATCTCTTTTTAGTAGATGGCGTCTGATGTGTTCGTTTAACTAAAGTTACGCGAAGTGTAACTTTAGATTCAGTCGCAAACTTGACCTCATTGGCCATGTAGAGACGGGCAAAAATAATTCTGAGAGATCAAGTTTGCTCGGTCAAATAAAACCTGTTTGGTAGATACCAAAGAACCTGGTTTTGGCGCCTCCGTTTACGGCCGGATTTCTTGTTCCAAGCATAACCCGCATTTTTCTTGATTTGGGAAATCCGCTCCCGGTCCGTAGACGCATGCTTGTCAGGCAATAGAATGTGACGGACTTGGCAGTTAATCCGGTTCGGGAAACTGAAAAAGAGGATCGCAAACGCAACGCCTATGGAGAGTTTCTTTGATTTGCAAAGAATTTTTTCCGTCTTGCATACCCTGTCCTCTTTGCGCCTTTTGCGGCTATTTTTTGAGCCTGCAAGCTTGGATCACCAAAAAGCGTAAAAATAGTGCTTGACGATGGTTTTTTATATAATACCTTACTTATATAAGACAACACATATGAACTCTCTCGACTCTACCTTCGCCGCACTCGCTGACCCTACGCGCCGAGCCATACTTATGCGCTTAGCCAGGGGCGAGGCAACCGTCATGAACCTCGCGAAACCATTCAAAATGAGCCAGCCTGCCATCTCGCAACATCTCAAGGTTCTGGCTGAAGCCGGCCTCATTTCGACAACGATTCGCGCACAGGAAAGACCGCGCAGACTCGAAACCGCGCCACTTAAAAAAGCAATCGATTGGATTGAGAAATACCGCCAGATGTGGGAGAAACGTTACAAGATGCTCGATGGACTACTTGAAGAATTACAAACAATACAAACACAAGGAGATCAAAAATGAAAGCAGAACAAAAAGAAGTGAAAATGGAACTTCGGGGCGAGACAGAAGTCGTGCTTAAGCGCTATTTCGCCGCACCGCGTCAATTGGTATTTGACTGCCACACAAAACCCGAGCTCATGCGCCGATGGCTGATTGGTCCCGAGGGCATGGCACTTGAAACTTTGGAGAACGATCTTAGGCCAGGCGGCAAATATCTGTATGTCTATGCGGACTCAAAGGGTAACAAAGCCGGAGTTTATGGAGAATTTCGCGAGGTGATTGTGCCTGAGAAAGTAGCGAATACTGAGAACTACGCCATGGACATGTCGGCTTTCAATCCGAATGCTCCCGAAGATCCGAATGCCACCGTCGAATCGCGGTTATTTGAGACTGAAGGCAATGGGACGCTCATGACACACGTGTGCAAATATGCTTCAGCCGAAGTGCGCAAAATGATGTTAGAATCTGGAGCCGGTCCTGATGGTATGGAGGTATGTTGCCAGCTACTGGATAAATTATTGTTGGAGCTCGCATGAAAATTGCCCCGTAGCAGGGCAGAGGGTGTCAGCTACATTGTGTAAATGACTTGTGACTAACCAAAAAGTAACAAGGATAAAGCAATATGAGCAAACCAAAGAATCGAGCTGAAGAACTTCTCGATGAGTTAATCAAAGGTAAGACCCCGGAAGAGCTGATCGGAAACGAAGGACTTTTAAAACAACTCACCAAATCGCTTGTTGAACGAGCGATGGAAGGAGAGATGACACATCACCTTGGATATGAGAAGAACGCCTCGACTGGCAATAACTCAGGCAATTCTCGAAATGGAAAAAGTAGCAAAAAGCTCAAAGGAGACTTTGGCTCTATCGATTTGGAAGTTCCTCGAGATAGGAACGGAAGTTTCGAACCTCAGATCATTCAGAAAGGACAGACACGCTTTACGGGATTCGATGAAAAGATCATCTCGATGTATTCTCGTGGAATGACAACTCGAGAAATTTCCGGACATCTCAAAGAAATCTACCAAGTCGAAGTCTCAGCGGATCTAATATCTCAAGTAACGGATTCCGTAATGGAAACGGTGATCGAGTGGCAGAACCGCCCCTTGGACAAAGTGTATCCGATTCTCATTATGGATGCGCTGATCGTGAAGGTAAGAGATGGCAATCACGTCGTGAACAAAGCCTTTTATTTGGCTTTAGGAATCAATCTACAGGGCACAAAGGAGATTCTTGGGATCTGGGTAGAAAGAACCGAAGGAGCAAAGTTCTGGCTTCAGATTTTAACCGATTTAAAGAATCGAGGAGTCGAAGATATTTTAATCGCTTGTGTCGACGGACTAAAAGGATTTCCGGATACGATCATATGTAATAGCCAAAATAAGATCTGACACTCCGTGTTCCTGTTTATTACGAAAATTGTAAGTTGTCGAGATACTTATTCTTAGCTAATTCCTTCGTGTCAAGAAAAGTCTGTATCGGAGTTTTACCAAAACAATACTTGCCTTGATGGGTTCGTTCGTTATTATAAGAATCGATCCAGTGATCCAAATCTTTTTGCAAATCTTCAATCGAGCTGTATACCTTTTTCCTGAAAGCAATGGCATAAAATTCGTCTTGAATGGTTCGGTGAAATCTTTCACAAATTCCATTAGATTGAGGATGCCTTGCTTTTGTTTTTGAATGGTCTATATCTTCCAAAGCAAGGAACAACTGAAATTCATGGTGTTCTCTATTTCCGCAATACTCGGTCCCTCTATCCGTTAAAATTCTCAACAAGCGAAGGCCTTCTTCTTCGAACCAAGGAATCACTTTGTCGTTTAACATATCGGCTGCTACTAAAGCATTTTTTCTATCGTAAAGTTTTGCCATCGCCACTTTAGAATAGGAATCGATAAAGGTCTGTTGGTAAATCCTTCCTACGCCTTTGATTGTGCCCACGTAATACGTATCTTGACATCCTAAGTATCCTGGGTGTTCCGTTTCTATTTCACCTTCAACTTGCTTTTCTAATTTTCTTCTTTCTAATGCCTGCACTTGTGATTCGGTTAATACGGGAGAATTCCCTTGAGCCATGAACGCCTCTAAAGCCTTCAGTCTTTTTTGAAAGGTCTCCAGATCGTGACGAACCCATACACTACGAACGGTCGCAGGTGCTACTATGATTCCTTGTTTTTTCAATTCATTCGATGCTCTCTGTTGACCGTAAGCAGGAAAGTCGATCGCCATTTTTTTTACCGCTTCTTCTTTTTCAGGTTCGATACGATTTTTAGGATTCGGTTTACGTCTACTCAGATCCTGGAGAGCGAGTTCGCCTCCTTTCTCATATAACTCTTGAAAACGATAGAAACTATCCCGTGAATAGCCCATTACGTTACACGCCTTTGAGACGTTCCCTAAGGTCTCTGCTAACTTCAAAAGACCTACCTTGTTCTTGATTATTTTTTGTGCCGTTGTCATCTTTTTTCTCCTTATTTATTTTAAGGAGTGTAAGATCAAGTTCTAACTATTACAGTTGAAGGAACCTTGGAATCACCAATCGTTGTTCCTTTGCTTCAAGAAGCATATCTCGAATCATTTGACCGTCAATGCCAATGGTTGAGGAAATATAGCTTATGATTTCTCTATCATGGCAATCCATGACAAAGGCCAACCAAATAAGCCGTCCATCCCAACAACGTATTCCTAAGATATCGGAACACCATCTTATATTGCTTTTTAATGTGATGATTTTCCCTTCATGGGTTTGTTTCAATCTTGGAGCATTCCTTTGTAAAAGTAGATTTTGTTCCTTCATGATTCGGTAGATCCGTTTATGATTCACTCGCGGTAAGTCCCTGCTTTTATTGATCCGATTGACGATTGCTGTAATTCTTGGATATCCGTAGGTGGGTCTATCATGGCAGACATCTTTAGTCGTTTGCAAGACATGCTCTTTGAATTCGCTGATCGAATGCTTTGTTCGACTAAAGCGATTCTTGTCATTGGAAACCTTCGATTCCTTCCAATGGTTTTTGCGAGATCAGTTTTTTTTACGAGCAAGGATGACCGCTTCTTTGAGAATCTCGTTTTCTTCAGTCTTTCTTCCAAGAAGGCGTTCTAAATTTTTAATTCTCTGTTCGAGCTTTTTATACTCTGATTCAGGAACCAAGTTCTCTTCATTCTCGATTCCTTTGCTTGCACCATTTTCCATAAACCGCCTCCATTGGAAGAGTTGACTGGGGGCTATATTATACTTTCTCGCAACTAAAGAAACCGAATTTCCAGGTTCAAATGTCTCTTTTACTATCTGTTCCTTTTCCATCGAAGACCATCTTCTTCTTCGCTGGGTAGAGGTGATTACGTGAACCGTGTCATTAATAATAGTACTATTCATAGCATTACTCCTATTGCTTAGGAGCTAACTGCGATGTACGGTTTTAAGTGGGGTAACTACAAATAATACGAAAGAAAACCAACCCTTAACCCTCGGCTCGGTCTGACAAATAAAGAACAAAACACATTCAAAAAGAATAACGCAATGTCGACTAACGTTGTTTTCAACCGAAACGTGTTATACTAAGTGAAAGCATCAGAAGGATTAGGTTGGCTGGAAACAATACTATATCCAAAGGAACCGATAATAGATACGCCGGCGATGCCAAATGCCTAATCTTTACTTTATCTTCAAGATAATAATATTCTTTTTTTAAATCGATATTTGTCGATTCGTATCCATTTTTTCTATAAATTGGATATGCTTTTGAAAACATATTTGGAGGTAAAAGAAGAAAGACCAAATTCGGGTTTTCTTCTTGAATCGTTAAATCGATTCGATTTTCCGGAAGCTTTTTCTCGACTAATAACGGTCGCAGCATGCTGCTGGTAATGCTGGCTAATTCCGCGCTTTGTCCATGTGGTAAAAGACGAATCCTACGGTTTTGGAAGGAAATGAAATAGGAATAAAATTTATTATTATTTTCTACGAAATATAAAAGTCGATCATTTACTAAATAAACTTTTTTCACAACGATACCAGAATGGATCGTGTAGAACCCTTCTTCCTTACAACAGTCAATGTCAAAATAAGGAGTCAATAAAATGGATTTCTTATGATAGGGACCCCTTTCCGAAAAATAAAAAGGAGAATTCGTGAAATAGAGTCGGCCATTGGTATTTAATTTTGAATCATACTCGGATAAGAACGTTTGAAAATCTTTCCATTTTTTCGAATTTAAAAACTTCCGTCTTCCGGAACTTTCATTATAACTGATGGCCAAATCAGGGCAATGATAGGTAATTTTATTTATATAGCTATTTGAATAAAAAATGCATTCTGGCTTTGCTTGGCGATCGGGATCCTCTATATCCGCAATTCCTGTAATTTTGGAATAATCCTCGGAATGAGGAATATAACGTTCCGTAATCCAATCATGCAATCCTCTTGTAATAGGCATGACAACACAGTTTGTATTAAAAAAAAATATCATAAAAAAAAGGGATCTCTTGTTCATCTTACCATCCGATCTCATCCAAACATCCTCTCAAAAACAATTCCCAAATAGGTATACGATCTTGGAAAAGGATTACGGAATATTTTCACACCGTCTATAAACATACGCAAGGAAATTTATTTCCAAAATGCCCTTCTCGAATATTTTTAAACAAATGGAATGATCTTCAGATGTCTATGTTCAGCGTTGATCTGACGTTCTCGGACGATAACAAACTTGGTTTTGGTATTCCGATCCTGAGGCTTTTGAGACTTTTTGAGTCAAGATAGAATCGTCTGAAAATATCTTTGGCTCCGTCGATTTTTCTTTTGTACGAACGAGAAAAGGATCGTTACGGATCGGACTCATTTCCTTCGAAAGGACAAGCTGTTTTGTGTTTTTCGTCGGTAACGCACGATATACAAAAGTTTCGCGATCGTTTCTACACAAATCCGCGAGCATACAAATTCGTGCTGCTTACTTTCAATCCTCCAAGTTGATTTCCAATACGACGGGGCAGTGGTCGGAAAGCCCGCTTTCTCCTTCCGGTTTTCCGTCAAAGTTTCCATCGTCTTCCGGAAACGGTTTCTGTTCAAACTTCATCTTTGAGGAGTTGTGATCGGTAAGAATCAAATCGATCAAAGATCGATGTCCCCAGCAGATCTGTTTCGTATAACGTCCCGGATTTCTCAGATTTAGTCCTTCCGAAAGAATCTTCCAGGATTTTTTGTCGTTTCCGAGAGGAACATTCAAATCTCCTAATACGAAATAATTCTTTTTTTCTTTGAGAATTCCGTTTAAAATTTTCAACTGCCGGGATCGCAAATCCCGATCGTTTGGGGAATGCCCCGCTTTGAGATGGACGCTCAAAAAAGAAAAGATCGTTTTTCCGATGGGTATTCTCAGCTCCATCCCGGGTCTGGCACCGGGGGCCACAGAAAGTTCCGGGTAAAGACGGATCTCCTTTGGATAAAATTTCTTTTTCCAACAAATTCCGACTTCTTGTTTATACAGTTGTGTCTTTGTTACAAAACAAGAATAGGAATCCGTCAAAATTTTCAAAGCCGCAGTTTCATTCTCGACTTCTTGAACGGCTAAAATGTCCGGATCGATTTTCCGAAGGTGCGTTTGGATTCTTTCAAAGTCGGATGCGGTTCTTGGAATTCTATTTTTTGGAAATCCGTTTTCATCTTGAACCTCGTCATAGAGAAACATCGCGTTAAAACTTGCGAGCTTGAGTTTAGAATCTTGTGCCTGAAGAGATGGGGGCGAAAGGAGCACTGCAAAAAAAAGGAGAATCATCAAAAAAATTCTTCTTGGAAACTCGGACCTATCTTGAGACATCAAAAAAATCTCCTTAGACGGTCAGACTTTTTCTACTTTCCATTTTTTGAATCACCGATTTCCCGAAAATTATAGAATTTTCTCCGAAGCGACGGTGACTTGCCTCGATTTTTTTTGTTTTTTTTTCAAAATTATTTGAGAACAAATGAAACTTTTCTAATTGATATCGATTCTCAAAAAACCTTGAAAATAAACGCAAAGAAAAGCCCCTGAATCTTCGTTTACTTGCAATTTTTCACAGAGGCAAAAATGCTGTTTCCAATACCAATATTGGATTCATAGGGACTTCATACGAATGAATAACAGAGCACTGAAACTTTCGGTACCGCTCATTGCCATTGCGGCCGTAGCGTATCTGATTTTCTCTCCCTCCAAGTATGTTGGGTATGCGCCCGATCAGCCTATACCCTTCAATCATAAGATACATGCCGGAGATAATAAGATAGACTGTAAGTACTGTCATACCGGGGTAGAAACCTCAGCACACGCCACAGTCCCTTCCACCTCCACTTGTATGAACTGCCACTCGATGGTAGCAAAAGACAAGCCTCTGATCATCAAACTCGCAAAATCGTATAACGAAAATAAGCCGATCGAATGGATTAAGGTGCACGATATGCCGGATCACGTTCAATTCAATCACTCTCGTCACATTTCGAGAGGAGTCGATTGTTCTCAGTGCCATGGAAACGTTGCAGAGATGGTTAAGGTGAAACAAGTCGCGTCCCTGAATATGGGATACTGTGTGGATTGTCACAGAGAGAACAACGCGCCGACCGACTGTTCCACCTGTCACAGATAACCGGGAGTAATACTGAATATGGATCAAAAAAATTTCCAAAAAGAAAAGAAAGCCCACTGGCTCTCTTATGATCTTCGCGACAAAGACGAAGAAATCAAGGAGATGCAGAAATCCGAATTTTTCACTTCTCCAGATCCGCTGATCGCGAGAATCAAATCCGGAGAATTCGATCGTAAATCCTTTCTCAAGTTGATGGGGGCGGGAGTCGCGATGACTTCCCTCAATTGTATTCGCAAGCCGATCGAGAAAATCGTTCCGTATGTCGACCTCAATCAAACGGATGAAAACACTCAGTATGATTTCGTAAAACACGGACATTCTTATTACTACGCTTCCGTTTACGCGGGAACCGGAATTCTTGTAAAAGCAAGAGACGGTCGTCCTTTAAAACTCGAAGGAAATCCGGATCACCCGGTTTCGCAAGGTGCGTTAGGCGCCGCTGGGCAGGCCTCTATCTTTGATCTTTATGATCCGGATCGAGCGCAAAACCCTGCTATCATCAAAGACGGAGTTCCGTTTAACTCGGATTGGGCGGCCGTAGATTCAGAGGTAAGGGCTGCGCTTGGCAAAAACAAAGGACAGACGGTAGTCGTTACCAGACCCCTGGATTCTCCTTCCACAAAAACGATCATCGGTGAATTTATCCGAACCGTAGGTGGTGGAAAACACTATGAGATTTCTCTCACTTCCGCGGAAGAGGCGGTGTCCAAAGGACAGGCTGCTTCTTACGGCAAAGCTCTGATTCCGAATTATCACTTTGATCTCGCGAACGTAATTCTTTCCATCGATTGCGATTTCATGGGCAACTGGCTTTCTCCGGAAGAACACCAAAAAGATTTTTCTAAAAGAAGAAATCTTCGCAACGGCGCAAAGGACGTAAACTTCTTCGTGGCTGCCGAATCGATTCCTACGATGTCCGGATCCAACGCGGATCTTCGTCTTCCGATCCGTCCTGGAGATCAAACCAAACTCGCTCTTGCGATCGCGGCGGCTCTCGGCGAACTCGGTGCGAACACAAAAGACGTTTTAAACGGAGCTAACGTTGCGAGCCTTGCTTCTGAACTCGGCGTGAGTGAAGAAAGCATTCGCAAAACCGCAAAAGCTCTTTGGTCGAACAAAGGAAAGTCTCTTGTGGTTGCGGGAAGTTTGGCTGCGGTTACAAAAGACGCGGTGGATCTTCAAGTTCTTGTAAACCTTCTCAACAGCGTTTTGGAAAACGACGGTAAAACGATCGATCATTCCAATCCGAAAAAAGAAGGTCTGGTAGATTATTCCAATAACCTGAAAACTCTCGCTGCGGAACTGAAAGCAAACAAGGTCGGAGTTCTTTTTGTAAATGACGTCAACCTGGTGTATCAGGCGGGAGAAGAATGGAAAAACCTTCTTCACCAAGCGGCTCTTGTGGTAAGTTTGAGTGATCGTGCGGATGAGACCGCGCTTGCGTCTAACGTTCTTGCTACAACGACCCACTTCCTTGAGTCTTGGGGGGATTCCGAAGTTACAAAAGGAATTTTCTCGATCCAACAACCTGCGATTCGTCCTCTTTTCAATTCCCGTTCTTTGGAAGACAGTTTGATCGCTTTTGCGGGCGGATCTCTCGGTGGCGAAACGAACTTTTACGAATACGTAAAAAATTCTTGGACTAAAAAACTCGGTTCCAAGCAGAAATGGGAAAACCTCTTAAGAGTCGGAACCACCGTAAAGGCCTCCGATCGTAAAAAGACGACCGGTTCTTCTCGGAACTTCAACCGTTCTTCCGTTAAAAAGATCGCATCTACTTCTGCGGGTCTCAAACTCGCGTTGTATGAAACGTCTGCGATCGGAGACGGTAGAGGAGCGAACAACGCTCAACTCCAAGAACTTCCGGACCCTGTAACCAAGGTTACCTGGGACAACTACATTCTTCTTTCTCCCGCTCTTGCAAAAGAAAAGGGAATTTCCTCCAACGACGTTCTGGTTCTCAAAACCGGAAGCAAGACGATCGAACTCCCAGCGCAGATCCAACCCGGAATGCACAAGGATGCGATCGGAATCGCGGTCGGTTACGGAAGAACCGCAGCTGGCGTCGTTGGAACCGGAGTCGGAAAGAATGCGTATGTTCTTTCTGAGAATGGTATTTATTCCGGATTAGCGGTTACTTCTCTGGAAAAAACCGGAAAGACTTATAAGTTGGCTTGCACCCAGCACCACCACATGTTGTCTCCCGGCTTTAACTATCCGGATCGTCCTCTCGTTCAATCTACTTCTATCGAGGAATATCGCAAAAACCCCGCTTCCGGGAAAGCTCCGTCCGAGATCCCTAAGATCTTAAAAGACGGAAAGCTCGTCGATGCGGTCGGTGCGAACCCGACATATCCGTATCCGGGTTACAAATGGGGAATGAGCATCGACCTTTCTTCCTGCACCGGTTGCGGTTCTTGCGTGATCGCTTGTCAGGTGGAGAACAACATTCCCGTTGTAGGTCGCGATGAAGTTCGTGTGGGTCGCGAGATGCACTGGCTCCGAATCGACCGTTATTATATCGGAGACCCGGACAGGCCTGAAACTCTGCAAGTGGCTCATCAGCCTATGCTTTGTCAGCATTGCGACAACGCTCCTTGTGAAACCGTTTGTCCGGTTCTTGCAACCGTTCACAGTTCCGAAGGGATCAACGACATGGTTTACAACCGTTGTGTGGGAACTCGTTACTGCTCGAACAACTGTCCTTACAAAGTGAGACGTTTTAACTGGATGCAACACTGGTACAACGGAGCGGAAGGCGCAAAAGCCCCTCGTTATCTGGGACTCAATCCTGAGGTTGCGGTTCGTGGTCGCGGGGTGATGGAAAAATGTAATTTCTGTTCTCACAAAATCGCGGAAGCGAAGATCGCTGCGAAAAACGAAGGTCGTGTCCTGAAAGACGGAGAAGTCAAAACGGCTTGTCAGCAAAGTTGTGCGGCAGACGCGATCAGCTTTGGAAATACAAATGATAAGTCTTCCGAGGTTTCCAAACTTTCTTCGGATCCAAGATCCTATCGTGTCCTCGAATATCTGAACGTCGGACCTCAGGTTGCATACCTGACCCGTGTCAGAAGCTCAATTTAATGGAGTAACGTAAAAAGCTATGTCAATGTCCAACGCAGTCAAAGAAGCCCTGGATATCCAGCCTCTCGTAACCGGCGGTAAGTCGGTTCGGGACGTTACAGAGGATATCTTAAGACCGGTCGAAGCTTTCCCCACTTCTCTTTGGTGGAAGGCTTTTCTTCTGGTTCTTACCATTACAGTCATCGATTTAGGTATCATCGGATATCTGATGTGGGAAGGTCTCTACATCCTCGGGATCAACAATCCTGTAGCTTGGGGATTTTTTATCGTAAACTTCGTATTCTGGATCGGGATCGGTCACGCAGGAACCCTGATTTCAGCCGTCCTTTATCTGTTCCGTCAAGAATGGAGAACCGGGATCAACCGTGCAGCAGAAGCGATGACCATCTTCGCCGTGTTAACCGCGGCTTCCAACCTGATCATCCACATCGGAAGACCTTGGGTGGGATTCTGGTTGTTTCCGTATCCGAACGAAAGAGGACCTCTTTGGGTTAACTTCCGTTCTCCTCTGATTTGGGATACGTTCGCGGTTTCGACCTACCTTACGATCTCTCTTGTGTTCTGGTATATCGGCTTGATTCCGGATATCGCCGCGGTAAGAGATCGTTCCAAAGGAGAAATGAAACGTAAGATCTACGACATTCTTTCCCTCGGATGGGTCGGATCCAACAAGGCGTGGTCTCATTTAGAAATGGTGGCGATGATTCTCGCGGCTCTTTCTACTCCTCTGGTTCTTTCGGTGCACACGATCGTATCCTTCGACTTCGCGGTTTCGATTCTTCCGGGGTGGCATACCACGATCTTCCCTCCATACTTTGTGGCCGGCGCGATTTTCTCCGGATTTGCGATGGTTGTGACTCTGATGGTAATCGCGAGAGAAGTCTTCAATCTGAAAGATTACATCACCATGAAACACTTGGAAAACATGAACAAGGTCATCATGGTAACCGGTTTGATCGTAGGACTTGCATACTCCACCGAGTTTTTCATGGCTTGGTATTCCGGTAACGAATACGAAGGGTTTGCTTTTGTAAACAGAGCCTTTGGACCCTATGGTTGGGCATACTTTATCATGTTTAGCTGTAACGTGTTTTCTCCACAGGTATTTTGGTGGAAAAAACTCAGAACCAATATCCCGGTTATGTTTGTCATTTCCATCATCGTAAATATAGGGATGTGGTTTGAAAGATACGTGATCGTAATGACCACACACGCAGACTTCCTTCCCTCCAGCTGGGATATGTATATCCCGACCGTTTACGACTTCATGATGCTTATCGGAACTTTCGGAATCTTCTTCACATTGTTCCTTTTGTTCTGTAGAATCATGCCTGTCATTGCGATTGCGGAAGTGAAAACCGTAATGCCAAGCAAAGACGGAGGACACCACTGATGTATAAACCTCATAAAGAACAATTTCATTCCTTTCAAGAAACAAGCTCGGGTGTATTCGGGCTTTTTGATTCGCCCGCGGAAATCATTGCAGCGGCGACCAAAACAAAAGAGAAGAATTATACCGGTTTTGATTGTTTCACTCCGTATCCGGTTCACGGATTGGACGACGCGATGGGAGTTCCGCGTTCCGGTCTTCCTTGGGTGACTTTTTTCCTGGGACTTTTCGGATGCACCGTAGGTTTTGGAATGCAGTATCTTACCCACAAGTTCGATTGGCCTTTGAATATTTCCGGAAAGAATCTAAACGCTTGGTTTGCATACATTCCGATTACGTTTGAATTCACGATCTTTATGGCCGGGGTCGGAACTGCGGCGGCGATGTTCTTTTTAACCGGACTTCCAAAAATCAATCGGAAAATTCTACATCCGGACATCACTACCGATAAGTTTGCACTCTGGATCCCATCTTCTTCCAAAGGATATAAGGAAGACGAAGTGGTTAGCTTTATCAAGGGCCTTGGCGGAAAGAACGTCGAGGTTGTGAAATAGGAGCAGGGAACAAGAATGAAATATTATAAATCGCTGATTTTCCTTTTGGTCGCTGTTCTTCTTTGGAACTGCGAGTCCAAAACTCCTCCTCTGGAATACTTTCCGGACATGGCGGATTCTCCGGCAAGAGAAGCTCAGGAAGCGGATCCGATTGCAAAAGACGGATCTTCCTCCAGAATTCCTCCGAAAGGAGCGGTTCCGGTGGGATACTATCCGTATGAGTATCTCGGATTGGACGTATCACAATTGCCGAATAGAGGACTTGCAAATCCTTTTAAAGACGATTTGGCAAATCTCCAAAAGGGAGAGGCTAAATACCAAACCTACTGTTCTCCTTGCCACGGTGTAAGAGGAGCGGGGAATGGAACCATCGTAGGGCCTGCTCCAAGAATCGGATTTCCGGTTCCCGCGGTGATTTCCCCTAAGATCAAAGGATATTCCGACGGACAGATCTATCACGTAGTGACCGCGGGTTGGGGAAGAATGAAAAGTTATGCTTCTCAAGTTTCTCCGGAAGACCGCTGGAAGATCGTTCTCTATGTGAGAAAACTCCAGGAATACGACAACAGAACAAAAAAAGACGTGGCTAGGAATTAAGAATCATGGAAGTCAAAGTCGAACAAAATCTGATTAACTTTAAACTCGACTCCAAAACCCGCAGCGCCCTTTTCGGGATGATCGGGATCGGAGTTTTGAGTTTGCTTATCGGGTATTTTACCCTATCCCATACTCCTCCGAGACACGAAGGTGGACATTCCAATCCTGCTTGGTCCGCATTTTTAATCGGAACCTTTTTTATCACAGGGATCTCTCTGGCGGGCGTTTTCTTTACAGCAGTCAGTAACCTCACAGGGTCTCATTGGTCTATTACCGTAAGAAGAATCGCGGAAGGTTACGGAAAATTTCTTCCCGTGGTTGCGGTTCTGCTTTTGGTTTTAACCGGTGGAATTCACAATCTTTACGAGTGGAGCCATGAAGAAGTAGTCGCTCATGATCATCTTCTGCAACATAAGAAACCTCTTTTGAACGTTCCTTTTTTTGTGATTCGAATGATCCTGTTCGGAGCCGTTTGGTCCGCGTTCGGATGGTTTTTTTACAATCGATCCGTAAAACAAGATCAGGATAAGGATGTTTCTCACACTCAGTTTAACGCAAGGTTAGCGGGTGGGTTTATCGTATTTTTCGCTCTTTCCTTTTCCTTGGCTTCTTTCGACTTGATCATGTCTCTGACTCCGCACTGGTTCTCCACAATGTTCGGGGTGTATTGTTTTGCAGGAGCGTATCAGGCGGGGCTTTCCAGTCTCGTGATCATGATCTACTTTCTAAAAAAGAAAGGATATCTTGGAAATCTGGTAAACGAAAATCACATTCATGATATCGGTAAGTTCATGCTCGGTTTTTGCGTATTCTGGGCTTACGTAGGATTTTCCCAGTTTATGTTGATCTGGTATGCAAACATCCCGGAAGAAACTTTCTTTTACGAGCAACGACTGACAGGGGGATGGGAAGTATTAACATATGCGCTTCCGTTGATCAAGTTTGTGATTCCGTTCCTACTGCTCTTAAGCAGACCCAACAAAAGAGATCTCAACTTTCTCGTAAAAGTGGCGATCTGGATCGTGTTCACACAAGTGATTGAAATTTACTGGCTGGTCTTTCCCGCAAATTTTGAACACTTTAGCGTTTCTGGTTTCGTTCTTACGTTTGGTTCTGTGATCGGTTTTATCGGTCTATTTGCTTTTGTAGTGTTAAAACGTTATGAGTCTGCCGCTTTGATTCCGGTCGGGGATCCGAGGTTGGATCAGTCTCTCCATCACCATCAATAAGAGGAAGAAGAATGAAAAGAAACTTAACACTCGTCGTTCTCATGACAGGAACCGCTCTTCTTCTGGGTGCTTGTTCCAAATTAGCTCAGGTCACGAATCATAAAAACTGTGATCCTTCTTTAGTGAACGCCTCTCTGGATCCCTCGGTTCCCGTCTTTACGGATGCGGATTACACATCCGCGATTAAAGAAAGAATCGCTCCCGGCACCGTTGTAAGGGTTTACGATTACAGAAATCATACACCGAATCCGAAACCTTTCGTTCGAGTGAAAACGGAAAAAACGGAAGGATGGATCAATCCTCGTTGTTTGGTAGTGGGACAAGATCCTGACAAATCGGTATTCAGTTGGGGGCATCGCAAAGATTACGTATATTTCTACAATCCTGAAGATCACGAACACTATCCGAATGGATACGAATATCCGGAGTATGCTTCTCTTCCCAAGGAAAAGGTTCCGCTGGCTGAACTGGCCCCTGAATTGAAAAAGTAAAACGCAACCGTTACTACATTGGAAAGTTCCATGTTTCTCCGAAAGGAAGACATGGATTTTTTTTGTCTTCTTGGTCCAGATTTATATCGGCAATCACCTAATGAGCATACCTTTTTCGTAATCGCTCAATAACCGAAGGTTCATCTGAAGATGTGCCTTGCCTGACAAATCTATTTTTAAAGTCAAAATTTCAACTCCGGAAGGAGAGCTAACGTTTACTACTGAGAGAGGAACTTCCACAAAGCCGTCTTTGTCCTGATTCTTAATTCGTCTCTCCCATTGATATCGGAATGTCGTATATTGAATCCATTTTTCTGTATAATACGGACGCTGAGAAAGGTCGCTTTTTGAAAATGCATCAAGTTCTTTTTGCCAATCAACATTCGGTTTTTTCATCAAAAGAAGTTTAACAGATTTTTACGTTAGCGGAAGGTGGGTTTAGTCTTGGTATAAGAAATTCTTATTTTTGGGTAATTGTGAGGTTTATTCAGTGATTACGTTTATTTGTATTTACACCGCGTTCCAAAACCCACCGAGCGACCCGTAGGGATCGAGGTGTTGAGTTCAGCGAAAGCGACCGAGCGACCCAGGAAAACTCAATGAACGCTTCTCTAAGAATCAGCGTTCAAGAACATTGCGTTGAGTTGCCTTTGGGAAAGGTTCTTATGTAACTACGTTGGATTGCAATTGGTCACTCATCATAGTTATCACGATAGTACCGAGCTTCGGCTTCTTCGATATCAGTCAAAAAACGTATGTTACATTTTGGAAGCAGTTTTTTGATCTTTTCCTTTTCTTGATATGAGAGAGAATTATTATTAGTTAAATCCAAGCTTCGAAGATTTTGTAACCTTTCAATTTCTTTAGGTAGGGACGTGAGTTGGTTAGAAGATAGATTTAAGAGTCCGAGATTTCGTAGATTCCCAATCTCTTTAGGAAGGGAAGTAAGCTGGTTAGAAGATAGATCTAAATTCCGAAGATTTTGTAGATCTTCAATTTCGCTTTGAAGAAACTTGAATCGGTTATGACTGAGATTCAATTCTTGAAGACCCTGCAGCTTTCCAATTCCTTTTGGAACAGACGTAAATAGATTGGAAGATAAATTCAGTTTCTTAAGATTCTGTAGTTTTCCAATTTCCTTAGAAATAGAAGTAAGTCGATTAGCAGATAGATCTAAAGTCTGAAGATTTTGTAACTTTGCAATTTCTTTTGGGAGAGACGTAAGCATGCCATAAGATAAACTCAATTCCTGAAGATTTTTCAATCTCCAGATGCCTCTTGGAACAGACGTGAGTTTATGTGGATTGGAGAAGGACACTGAGAAATGCAGTTTTTGAAGATTTTGCAGTTTTCCAATGATTTCAAATTCCTGAGAAATCTGCGTGAATTGACTGTCGTGTAAAATCAATGTCTGAAGACTTTGCAAATTTCCAATTTCCTTAGGTAAAGAAGTGAGTCGATAATTAAAAGATAGGCCTAAAGTTCGGAGCTTCTGTAGTCTTTCAATTTCTTTTGGAAGAGATGTGAATTGATTAGAAGATAAGTCTAAATTCTGAAGATTTTGTAAATTCCAAATTCCTTTAGGAAGAGATTGAAATGGATTGTGAGACAAATACAAAATTCTGAGATTTTGTAGATCCTGGATTTCTTCTGGAACAGATCCGAGTCGATTGTAAGACAAATCCAATTCCTGAAGATTCTTTAATTTTAAAATTTCTTTTGGAAAAGACGTCAATCGATTGTAAGATAAATTCAGCTTCTGAAGGTTTTGTAAATTCCTAAATTCTTCAGGAAGAGATGTGAGTTGTTTGCCAGATTTGCCTATTAAACGTAAATGATAAACACTCATCGGGCTGCCTAACGCATCTTCTAAATTTCGATATTCCTTCTCTTCATTTCTGATACAACTATACAAACAAACGGTCAAAACAAAAAAAATCAGAACAAACGCTCTTTCTAAAATCAAAGATATAAAATTCAAATTCATAGATACGTCTAAAATTCTGAGTAACAACCAGCGTATAGTCGGAAACAAAGATAACGTCCTCAATCTTTCGCACATTTAAGAATCAAAGAGAAGGCTCTCCTTGCCGATTGAGTTTGTAATGAGCAAATTCAAGAAAAAGGAGAACCCCCCAATGAGGGCAGAAGAAGAAAAAGCACACTTGAAAGTAATCCAAGTGGATGAGACCCAGCTCAAGAAAGACTTGAGCGAACTCGTAAGAGGTTCAGTGGAAGAAACGCTGAACGCTCTCTTAGATGAGGAAGCGGATAAACTCTGCAAAGCCTCGAGGTATGAGAGAAGCCCGGATCGAGTAGATACAAGAGCGGGTTCGTATAATAGAAACTTCGAAACAAAAGCGGGAAAAGTAAAGTTAAAAGTTCCCAAACTAAGAACAATTCCGTTTGAGTCGGCGATCATCGATCGATACAAGCGACGGGAGAGTTCGGTAGAAGAAGCTCTCATGGAGATGTATCTCGCGGGAGTTTCAGTTCGGAGAGTCGAGGACATTACCGAAAGCCTCTGGGGAACCAAGGTCTCACCTTCAACGATCAGCAAACTCAACCAAAAAGTTTTTGTTCAAATCGACGAATGGAGAATCCGTCCGCTTACTGACGAATATCCTTACGTTTACCTGGACGGACTTTACTTGAAGAAGTCTTGGGGTGGAGAAGTTCGTAACGTAGCGATTCTCGTAGCCATAGGGGTTAATTCAGAAGGTTACAGAGAAGTTCTTGGTTCGATGGAAGGAGCCAGAGAAGACAAAGAGAGTTGGCAAGCGTTCCTAAAACATCTTAAGGACCGGGGACTCAGAGGAGTGAACTTAATTATCTCAGACAAATGTTTAGGCTTAGTGGAATCGATTCCTTACTTCTTTCCAGAATCGAAATGGCAGAGGTGTATCGTTCATTTCTACAGGAATGTATTTGGAAAGGCTCCAAGAAGTTCCTTTAAAGTGATTTCACAAATGTTGAAAGCGATTCATTCTCAGGAAAACAAAGAAGAAGCTTTGAAGAAAGCCAGCTCCGTGACTGAACGCTTGACTGAAATGAAATTGAAGGAAGCAGCTAAAGTCATCTCCGATGGAATCGAAGAAACTCTCTCTTATATGGATTTTCCTTCCGAGCATTGGAGAAAGATCCGAACCAACAATCCATTAGAAAGAATCATCAAAGAGATCAAGAGAAGAACAAAGGTCGTAGGAGCCTTTCCTGATGGGAAGTCCGCTCTCATGTTAGCCACTGCTCGCCTCAGGCATGTTGCATCAACTAAGTGGGGAACAAAAAAGTATGTTGACATGGAGAAGTTAAAAGAGTTAAAAACTTTAAAGATCATGGCTTGATCGACTGAGGTGAGCTCTTCTCAAGTTCTCATTTGTGCGAAACTTTACGGACACTATCGAAACAAATCGTGTCAATAAATTATATCTTGTGGATTTTCTCCATTGCTTCGATCAAGCACACAATAAGTAAAATTGGTTCTGATCCAAAAAGCAGGACTCAAAGACGATAGTATTATTTTTTTAAATTGGACTTCTCCCGCAAAAACGGATATTTCTATGCAGTATTATTTTCTGAAACTTGACGGGAAACGGATAACCTAAAGTTGAGTGTCTTTTCTTTCTGTTGCAATATCGTTCGATATAGTCAAACGGAAAATATTACGCCTCGCTTATTGTTTTGAATGTTCTTTTGTAAACTTCTTCTACTTTTAAAATTCTAAAGAACGATTATAGGGAATTTCAACATAGTAATCCCTTTAGGCCTCGTTGGTAAATGTTGTCATGATTGTTGTTTTTTTACTCAACTCTGAATAAACTCATTCATGTTGAATGCTTATTTAAAATAATTGCTTACATATTGACTTAACTTATCTGAATTTTATATTTTATATTTTGAATGTTATTTTCGAGAGGTGGATTTCTCGGAATCCTTTGGAGATGTTTCGCTTCCAGTGTCGAACCCCATCCCCGGCCGATAGCCTCGATTGAAAAGATATTTGATGAAAAATAGATAGATCCGTTTCCCGTTGATCGATATACAAATGATATCCGAAAGCTAAATCCGATTCAATCCATTTGATTTGAAAACTTGATCAAAAGGCATTTACAGAAACTCCAAAATCTTTTGAGATCTCGGTTATTGATTTTCTAGATTTTATCAGAGATCAACTGTGTTCTTCTTGAATTCTTCGTCATATTGTGCTTTACGAGTCACACTTTTTATTCTTTATAATTTGTACAACCCTGTCCACTTATACGAAGGAGATTCAAAGTGTTGTCGTAACGATACACAATGCTTCTAAAATATTATTTTATTTTTCTTGATCCCTTTCTTTTTTGGAATGTAGGAGATGAAGAGTTTTATCGAAGTCTTTGAATCGCTAAATTAAGCAAGGATAACTTTTGAAAATGAAAAAATCAGTGAAAAACATTTTCGCAACCGCGTTCGTCTTGGAAGTGCCGTTTCGGGTGTAGCCGCAGGCATTATTATCTTAAGAATTTTTCCGTAACGGAAAACATTCGTGCGGAAAAAAGCCAAGGATCGGGTATGTTGGATTTAGAACATTCAATGCCGATAGAACGGGTGGTTGGTCTTATACAGCAAAATTAGGGCATGAGAATCGTGTGATTTTGAAATAGGGAGGCTTATTTTTATCGATCAAACAATAGGTGGCAGTTTTAGAGCGGATATTTATTCCATACAGTGCTAATTTTTATTTTATAGTATATTAATATTCTAAAAATTTGAACGCATTGTATATTTTAAAATAGATCGATGCGAAAAACGGAGATATATACGTATAGAAACTAAAAAATTATTCTGTGGTGGTAGTTCATGGGTCTGTATTCTCCGAATCTTCCAAGATCGGTTCGAGCGTTACAATTCTATTTTTGACGGTAACTCTGGGGTTGCTTCTCGGTTATACTTAGAATCTTGCAAATACGGAAGTAAAAATTTATGATAAAAACTAAACACTTTCGCATATGATAATTCTTATGCTTTTATTGACGCAGTCTGGATTTTTCCGAACTCGAATCATCGTGCTTTGCTCAAGCGGATGCCAGATCAAACCGGTTCCACGCTTAAATTGATTGATTCCGAAATGAGTCCCAAGATAGAAGAGGACGTTTTGAAGTCGATTCCTTCCAACTAATCGTTGTTATCTAATATAGATAATTGTTTTGGAATGATCCGTTTTTTTTCAATCTATCCATTAGAAATACCAAGTTCAAAATTCGTTCCATTTTAAGAAGTTGGTTTCCAATTTTATATTTCAATTTTTGAATTTTATATTTCTCATATTGTAATTTAAAAATCAAAAACAGATTGCATCGCGGAACGGAACGTTTCGGCTTTTGGTCAAAGGTGCCATGTTTACAATCAGAAATCGATTTATTTTTCTAAAACGAAATTGGTCACAACAGAAAAATCAATCTCATAAGAGACACCCTTATCCGGTTTTTATAAAAAACCCGTATTCTAAGATAAACCGTAGGATACTTATCTTGTTTCCCGTTTTATTATCTTTACTTCCGACGGAAACGGTGGATGCAAAAACTTCAACTCGATTGAAAATTATCGTGTTTTCAAAATCCGATCCCCCTTCGGATCTTTGGATTCGAGGAAAAGGATATTCTCGGATTTTTTCTTTCTCAAATCAGTCGGATCTCAGTGTGGAGTTAAGCGATCGGGGATCTTACGATGTAATCGTTTCTTATCAAAGCGGTATCATGGAACAAAAAACCGTCGTTCTCGACTCGGATGAAAAGACTCTCGAATTTATAACCAAACAAAATCAAGGAAATGGAATCAACGTTATCGGAAAACGATCGGATTCTCCCCCTAATTATATACTGAGTCAAGAGGACGCGGTTCGAATGCCAGGGGGTTTTGGGGATGCGCTCAAAGCGGCCCAATCGATGCCAGGAATTTCTCCGATGTTTCAAATGTATACCGGAGCGAGTTTCCAGTCGGCGATTCAAACGTTTGGTCAAACTTCCAATCAGAATAAACCGGATAAACCAAACAGCGAAAGCGGATTTCTCGTGATGCGTGGGGCAGGCACACGCGCAAACCAGTTTTATTTTAACGGATTTCCGATGAGTTATCCGTTTCATGCGGATGGATTGTCATCGGTGATCAATAACAACGCGATCCGGTCCTTGGAGTTATACATGGGTTCCTATTCTGCAAGATACGGATTTGCAACGGGAGGTGTCGTAAATATAGAAGGATTTCAAAAAAAGGACTCCAACTTGTCGGTTGCGCACTTGAATTCCTTTTTAACCGATGTTTATACATATCAGAATATTACAAAAAACTTAAACGTTTCCGTTTCCGGAAAAAAATATTATCCGAACATCATTTTTGGAAGAGTCCCGAATTTGATTCCTACGGAAACTTTTCTGGCGGATTATAGCGATTTTCAGGCTCGAATCGGATGGGATATCAATGCAAATCATTCTCTTTCCGTCCAAACATTTGGCGCAAAGGACAAAAGGTATCCCTTTAAGGAGCTAAGTCAATACAACCCAAAGGAGACGGCGCAATCGTTTGGCAGACCTCCTTCCGCTTTGGACGGGGCAAGGCTCGATCGAGTTTTTCGAACGGATGGAATTCAGCACATTTGGAAACCAAAAGATGCGATCACGAATACATTCAACGTATCTAGAAATTATTTTCATGAAATTACGGAAACCGGTCTGGATACTTTGGTTTTTGATATTTCTAAAATCGGGTATCCTCCTTCTCTTTATCAAAGAGTGCATACGATTCAAAACGATTATTTTAATGATATGAAACAGATTGAAAATATTTCGGAAATTGAACTTTTCAAACGAAATTGGAAGGTCGTATTTGGCGGTCAGTATCGAGAGTTGGATGCCGGATATAAAGGAAAGCTAATTCATTTGAACACCGATCCTTCCCTTGCTTTTCTGAATCAGCAATATTTAGATTCTCCAAATGCAAGGGCGGTATTTGAGGGGGATTCCGTAAAAACAAGACAGATCGGTTATTTTTTTGAAAATCGCGTTAAGTTTAACAATTTCAATCTCAATCTCGGTGTAAGAAGGGAATATTATGATAAATCGGGAGAATGGAAAACCGCACCTCGAGTCGGTCTCAGTAAGGAGATCGCTTATACTCAGTCGAGAATTTTCGCAGGATATGGAAAACACTTTCAAGCGCCTGTCGACGTGAGTCGATATTCGCCAAAAACGGGGAATCCAAATCTTAAAATGGAAGAATCGGATCATGCGGAAATCGGATGGGATCAGAAGATCGGAAATTTGTGGAATATTAAAATAGAAGGATATCAGAATACGTTTTCCAATCTTTCGGTTGCGGATCCGTTTGTGATGGATCCGTTTTCCGGCAATCGAGATTTGGCGAGAGAGGCCTTGGACCCTTCCTCGAATTCTTCGTTATTACGTCGTAGCAATTTAAATTATTCCAACGCCATGACCGGTTACTCTCGGGGTATCGAGGTTTTTATAAAAAAAGAGCCCTCGGCGGATTCCGGATTTTATGGCTGGTTGTCTTATACAAAATCGGTCACAAAAAGAAACCGCAATATGCCTGAACTTACGAATGAAGAATACAAATCTTGGCTTGCACAAAGTTCCGCAAAGGATCTGATTCATCAGGAAAATACGGATCAATACTATGCTAATTTTTACAGAGACGGAAGTTATGACGTTCTTTTTAAAAATTCGAAAGACGAACTCTATGATTTGGATAGAACTCATATTTTCAACATGGTCATCGGTTGGAAATTCGGAGAAAAGGCGCAAATCGGACTTAAATTTACATATTTAACGAATTACGCATATACTCCGGTTACGGGTTCAAGAAGCACCACACTTCAACAGAATTTATCGGAGTTGTTTCCTTCGTTACCACCGTCCACATCCGGAAGCAGTTTTTCTCCCTCGGTTTACCAGCCCGTTTATTCGGATATGAATCGTTCGGCAAGACTACCGCACTATCGCCAATTTGATTTACGATTCGATCGTTATATTCCCACAAGCTGGGGAAGAATAACGGCGTATTTTGAACTTGTGAACATAACAGGAAGTAGGGTGGCAACCACCGACGCGACCTTTGTTCCCATTTTGCCTCATGTACCCGGTGTTAATCCGCAGACCCAATATATCTATTTAAACGGAACGCAATCTTTACAAACGGATAAGAATAAAATACCGTATTTTAATTTTGGGATTGAGTTACGATTTTAAAATAGAGATGGAATCGCTTTCATAATGACAAAGGTTGAATCGATGTAAAAGGAAATCCTCGCACAGCCACGATGACGCTTTGTTTCAACGGAATTGAAGTTGAAAAAAACCCGGTATTCATTTTAGAATGGTATCTGACCTTAACTGTCGACTCATTTCCATTCGGAGCCGCAAAACCGAAGAAAGTGAGTCGAGTTTGAGTTTCCTTTACGGATCGTTTGAAACCGGAGAGTCTATGAGATATAATAAGATTTTAATATTGTATATAGTTTCGATTTTATTTTTCGCTCGATGTAATTATCATTATTATGTGCAAACCGGCCCCCCCGAAACGGCGACAATTCCCAATCTATCAAAATTGAGAATTGTCTATATGGGTTTTCGTTCGTATGAATCCGAAATGACTCTCTCAAACGGGCAAGAACGGGTCTATACCGCCAATCTGATCTATCCGGACCGAACGATTGCAAAATTTCAAAATGGATTTTACGCTTCGGATCTGAAGGCCTTCGGTTTTCGCAAGGACGTCTCCTCCGAAAAGGTCAAGAAGTTCGCTCAGGATTATCTGAACGAAGTCAAAGATAGCGGGGTTTTGGAACTTACGTATGTGACTGGGGTCGAAAAAAAAGGCGAAGAGAGAATTTTTAAACTCAAGGATCTCGGCGCAGATTATTACGTGATAGGAATTCACAATCCCGCGTTTCAAAAAACGATTCATGCCGGAAGTAGTTTTGTTCAGTTATTTTCAACGGTATTTTCGGCGATCACTTTCGGATTAATACCGAGTTATGCGTCCTTAGAAGCCGGGACCGAGATCCGGATTTACGATAGAAATCTGACTCTTCTTAACACCTTGAAGTATGACAATCGATACTCCGTTCTCGGAGCGATATGGGCGTCATCCGTTCCGGAAGAATGCGGTAGAATGGGATGCGATTTTAAAAAACAGGTGGTTTCTCCTCCTTCTTTTGTATATAAAAATCTCGGATCTCGATTTGAATTCGATATCGTAAATTTTATCCAATCCCAAGGTCCTGTACGGAAATGAGATGATTTTTTTAGAATGGTTTATCGATGCCTTTTCCTTATTTGGGGGATTTCTGGCTTTTCTATTGGTGATTCCGGAAATATTTACATCCAATAAAACTAAATTTCAAGTTCTATTTGCAATCGCTCTCACGTTGACCGGGACACTTCAGTTTTTGAACACGATGGCGTTGCAGGGAATCCTCGCCGACTCGCAAATATACCTTCGTATTTGTCTTCCGATCTTATTTTCTACAAGTCCTTTGATCTATCTTGCGATTCTTGCGATGATCGAGGAGGAATTTCGTTTTAATCTCGGACACGCGGTTTATTTCTTACCGGTCATTCTGTTTTCATGGATCGCATTTTTATTTCCTTTGGATCGCTCTCTGTTTCCTTGGGATGTTGAATTTCGATTTCAATCTTCGATCGCCTTTTTGATTTTTTTTGTCCTTCATCTTTCGTCGTTGTATGCGATTTTCTTTGGCATTTTGATCTTTCGAATTTTATCTTCGATAAGAGAGTTCAAACTAAAACTTTTGATAGGAATCTGTTTTTTTGATTTTTTTAGTTTTGCGCTTTTAGGGCTGACTTCGCTGTGGGCGGGCCCGGTCTTTTTAAAATTATCGTGTGTTGTGATCACCTTAGCCTTATGTATGATTTACTATTCAAGAAAACATTATAGCGATCTTGAGGAGACAATTCATGTGGAATTGGTAAAAGCGAAATATTCCCGCACAAGACTGCGAGGTTTGGAGATCGATTCCATTCTATCCGATTTGGAAAGAATGATGAAATTCGAAAAAATCTATCAAAACGAGGACGTTTCCCTCGGCTATGTAGCGGAAAGACTTTCTTTGACCACTCACCAGCTATCCGAACTGATCAATCAAAGGTTGAACAAAAGCTTTTTTGCGTGGCTCAATCAATACAGAATTGAGGAGGCCAAACAACTTTTGATCCAAACCGATAAAACCGTTTTAGAAATCGCCATGGAAGTCGGCTTTAACAATCGGTCCTCCTTTAACGAAGCGTTTCTAAAATTCACGGAGACCACACCGATCGACTATAAACGGTCGTTTAAAGAGGGCGTTTATAAAGTCTTACAAAAAAAAATGTAAACAGTTATAACACCGGTCGATTCCCTTCGAAAAATCGGAGATACTTTTCTTAGTTGTTTAACAACAAGGAAGGAATTTATGACCACAAATGCGATTACGATGAATCGTTCCGAAAACAAAACACTATCTTTTATATCTAAACTTTTTCTCGTGTTGAATACGGGAGTTTACGCGGCGTTTGCGACGGGCTTTTTTTTAATCCCGGTAAAACTCGCTTCTCTGATCGGAATTACTCTCGAAGGCACCGCGGCGCTCGCGGATTTTAGAGCCATGTATGGAGGTCTATGTTTAGGGATCGAGGCCGTTCTTCTGATCGGAATTATAAAAGCAGAATGGAGAACGTTTTCCGTTCTTTTGGCGTGCACAACAGCGGGAGGATTGCTCTTGGGTCGAGTGTATACCCTTCTATTGGACGGACCCGGAAATGAATTCATATATTTGAGTATGGCGACCGAGATGGTTGCGGTTTTGATCGGAGCTTGGATCTTAAAACGCTCTTAACGCTTAGAAAGGAAGAACCCTCTCGATCCACTGAGTGGATCGAGAGGAAAATGCGTTCGTTCCAGTAAGAATTATCTTGTACAGCGAGCGCGAAAGGATACAGTCGTATCCGGAAGCGTAGCCGCTGGGTTCTGTCTGGTAATCGGGCAGTTGAGAACCTGAATATCAAATATCGTAGCAGATGTTTCTTTTACCGTAGCAGGACAGTTGCCTTCCACGTTGTTTGTTCCGGCTTGGTAAGGACCGCTAGCGTCGTTTCTCACATCGATATCCAACTGAGAACCACCGACACCGAGCGATTGACCCGTTGTTTGCGCGAAATCGATATTGTGAATGTTCAAGATCGGCAGGTTATCAGCATCCGCCATCCCGAAAATGACGCCGTTCACACCGGATTGACAACTGAACTCATCTGTCAAGGTCAGCATTTCATCGTTACCGATTTTGATAAATGCGGTACCATCAACGGGTTGTGGTAGGTCTGCTACTCCGCCTTGGATGGCTAATATCGCAATGACAAGGTTCGATAAGTTATTGTCTTTCTTTTCATCACCACAATTATAAAAATTGAATGTTAGACCGATCAAAATGATCGCAACGATAATTTTAATTCTATTTTGCTTTGTTTGCATTTTTACTCCTAGTTGTTTACAACTTATCTAAACAGACAAGTGCCAAATATTTTTCATCATACAGATTTTTTTTTGCGCGGATCCGAATTAAAATTGATTTCTAATTTTTCCGGTTTGTTTGAAAGACAAATTATCTGTAGATATACTGCCCGTATTAAAAATAGGGATCATCTTAGAAAAGAACTATAATCAAAGGGCGCTTAATGTTCTTTTCGAATTGTAAACGCAATGGATTTGCAATGATTCTCTATCCCAAAGAACGTTTAGACGCTCGGTTTTGATGGAAGTTTGGATCGTAAAAGTATTTTTGTATTTGTTAAAGAGTGGAAGCGATTTTTAACGGATTGCGTTTTGTTTGAAAATTCCGATCCTATAAAAGAAGGATCGGAAGACAGTTTACTGTTTCGTGCAACGCGCTCTAAAAGAAACCGTTGGGGTGGAAGGACCGCCGTTCTGATCGATTACCGGACAATTCAGGACTTGGATGTCATACACCGTAGGCGAAGTTTCTTTGACAGTTGCAGGGCAATTGTTCGGTGCTCCGTAAAGGACCCCGCCCGGCATATCGATATCCAAATGGGATCCCGTAAGCCCGCCGATGGATACATTTTCGGTTTTGGAAAAATCGATATTGTGTATATTCAGTTTGGGTCGATTGTCTGCATCTAACATGGCAATGATGATTCCCGTGCCACCGGTTTCACAAGTATCTAAACCAGTAAGGGTGAATTCTTCGTTATCGATTCTGAGAATTGCCGTATTCAGATTGGGTTGAGGTAGATCGTTATTTCCTGCGTTGGATTGAGACAACGCGACGGCTAATACAGCCAATTGGGAAATTCCGTTGTCTTTTTTGTCCCCTTCACAATTGTAAAAATGGAAAAACGAACCGATCAAAATCATCGTTACGATGATTTTAATTTTCTTTTGTTGAGTTTGCATTTTAGCTCCTTACGGTTATACCAATTCAAACCGCGGCGACGAAAAAATTTTTCATTAAGAAGACTAATTTGATGCCTTTTTACAGATGGGTCATTTCACATTTGGATACGTTGATTCCTTGTGTGTGGATAGAAGACTGATTCAAGAGTTACGATTTATCTCAAAAAGAGATCTTTGAAAAAAGCTCTAGGACTCGTAAGACCTGTCCCAACCCGAGCGAATGCGTCGTCGAGTTTTTACGGGACAGGTGTTTGCTACGATTCAATCGAATCAGGAATTTATCGTGATACAATTCATTCCTTTTTCTATTCCAACGGAAAATCAGTTTTGATTCGTAATCAAATGGATGTTTTCTTCAGGATAGATCACTTCTCCGAATCGTTCCCCGCTTTGATTTTGAAAAGACTGTAATATCGAGCCCGTGTAGAGTTGATTTCCTTCGATTACGCTACGAGGGATGTCAAAGACGCCGACTCCTTCAATTTTTGCGAATAAAAACTTACCGGCGGGAACGGCCGGAATATTTGCCGATCCATCTTCGATTTCGCATCGCTCATACATCCAAAGAGTCATAGAATCGGCATCGTTTCTCTGAAGCCCGAAATGGGATTCGAAGTTGGTCATTGGTTGAGCAAACGTAGATTGAGGGGACGCTACTTGCGAAGCAGGTGTACCAAATTTCGGATATGCACCCAATGCAAATTTAGAAACATACGCGCATTCGTTTACACCACCTGTTTCCTGACAATTGACGACGATCTCGCTTGGTTTGTCCCCCCTTACCCCTGAAAGATCGTAATGAAAGGTCCAAGTTGCATCTTGGATGGATTCTCCGCTTGCGGTTTTGGAAACATTGCGGACATTTACCCTGTAAGGCGCATAAAGATCCCCGATTTGATCCGAAACATATTGAATCGTTCTCGCATTCGGACGGGTAACTGTGCCCGATATCGGAATCAAAGCATTTTTTAAGAGTTCGATCGTTCCGGAAGAAATGTCTTCTTTGTATACGATGGAAATCGTGATCGGATCGCTCGGAACAATCCGCTCCAGTTGAAAGACGCCGTCAAATTGACATGCGTTTGATTGAAAATGCACCCCGTCCTCAACGTAAGCGGATCTAGATTTTCCTTTGTGTTCCGGAGAAACGGACAAAACCTCTTCCGGGAGAAACGAAAAATCAAGGCTGTTCGTGATTAAAACTTGCCCTATCAGAAGAGGAATGTTATCAGAAAGCGTTGAATTTTTTTCCGGACGACAGCCGATTTGACAAAGCGCTAAGATTAAAATTGTATTGGTAGTAATTCCGAAAAGTTTCATTTCCAAACCGTATCCTTAGTTTCTATATAAGATATCTAACATTGGTGGCTATTATTTTTTTCAAAAGACGGTTTTATTTGATTCCCAAAAAATAAGCGTTGGTTCTTGAAAATTTTGTTTTTGCTCTGTTTTTTTCACAATTGCTTTTTTTTTGCAACCTCCGAATTCATAGATGCTCTCAATCACAAAACACAATCGAAATCACAACGCAAAACTTTTAGCCTATAAGATATATGTTGTTTTTCTTATAAAAAAGTTCGGTTGGGGAGCTCGCTTTTAAGATTCTTGAAATTTGTAGTCCAAAGACGTTTTACGACCAGAGAAAAACGAATCTCGTCTTTGGAGAGAAAATTCCAAGAGTCAGTTAGGCAGTGAGTTTTCTCACTTTCTTACGGATAAAGGGTCGATTGTTCTTGGATGGGGTTCGTTGTGTTTTTTACGAATTTTGAAAAAATAGAACAGAGATAAAAAAAATGAATCACTTTATCAAACTAATCCTTGTATTTCTTTTGATTCTTCCCGGAACTTTGTTTTCTTGGGGAACGCACTTTTTGGTGATCGATCGTTCTTTGGAACACGATTCTATGATATATACATCCGAAGAGATTCGATCCGAATCTTTAGATTCCTTTGTAAAAAAGGAAAGAGATTCTTTAAAAGTTCTTTTTGATGAATTTGCAAATTGGGAAGAGGAAAGAGGCTCCAAACGTTTTAAAAAGGTGGAATTTCATACGGAACAAGCTTCTGTATTGGAATTTTTAAAAGCGGCAAGACTCAATCCAAATACACGCTTTCTGGAAGTGGAAAGAATTCTTCCGAATCGGAAACCAAGTTCTGGAAATGTTACCGCACTTTCCATTTCCCCGTATATCATTGATATTCCGGAATTGCCCGCAAAATTCAATTCTACAATCGGTAAAAAAATAAAAATCCGCTCCATTCTTAACACATTCATCGATGAACCGGATTGGGGAATGGATCACAGTCTATGGGCAATTCCCGAATACGGTTATGGCAAACAACCGTTCGGGAAGCCGGATGGGGAGAGCAGCAAAGCTCCCTTTCATATGAAATTTCAAAACGAAAGTTGGATCTTAAATTTGTTTGCTCCGGAGATCGTAGAAGGAGGGATGATTTTGGATCGTATCGAGTTGTTCACTCGCCTTTCTCGGCTAGCGGGTAAAACGGGACATGATTACTGGAAGGTTCGATTTGCAGCTTGGGCGTGTCATTATATCCAGGATATCGGTCAGCCTTATCATTCCAAAGCGGTTCCGGATGCGGGATTTTTTTACTATGTAAAATTTATTTTTTCTTCCAAGGAAGCAAAAAAGGAAATGAAAACTCGGACCACTCAGTTGGTGGCGAATCGACATTTTCTTTATGAAGATTTTGTTTCTTACAGTCTGATGGATTCTTATTTAAAACCGAATGACATGACTACGGCCTTGTCCGGTTTTCTCGCAAAAGATTTTCCCGGGTTTCCGACTGAATATTCCTCGGAAGGGTTGATGAAATTTGTCGGAAAGGAGGCCGCATCCCATGCTGCGGAAATCAATGAATCGATCGTTTCCACATTCTCTCCGGAATATACAATGAAACCTGAATATGATTTGGAAAAGGAGCTCGGAACAAAGATGAAAGAGATTCTTCCTTCCCTGAATTCGGATAAGGCAAAAAATCTTTTGGAAGAAACGGGTAAAGATTTCTCTCTAACCGGTTCCGCTACCAGAGCGATGATAAATTCTATCTTGAAAAATTAGGACAATTCTTTTTAGAATTTCGAATTGACAAACATCGAGAAAGATCGATTCAAAAAGTATGTCTATGTTTTCACCCGATCTCTGACAATTTCGAAAAAGAGCGATTCGCAAAACTCTTTTTCGGAATTTTGTAAAAAGTTTGAAATCGAATCGTTTTCAATCTTTCTTTTTGCGGAGTATTTTTATGCAAAAAGAATTTACATTCCATAAAAACTTCCGAAATCAACCGCGTCTTCGGGAAAATTTTTTTCAATTCACGCCGAAGGCTCTTTATGGAGCCGATTTTCGACTCTGGTATGAGCTTGGTTTTTGGCGGGACTTTTACATTCCTTATTCGTTGTTTGATAAAAACGAAATGATTTCGAACGTTTCGGTTTGTGAGATGCGGATCCTCTTAAACGGTGAAAAATTCAACGCAGTGCAATTGGCCACGGTCGGCACTTTGCCCAAATTTAGAAATCGAGGTTTGTCCAGAAGATTGATGAATCAAGTTTTGCAGGATTACGACAAACATTCCGCATTTTTTTTTCTATTTGGAAACGAAGATGTTTTGGATTTTTATCCGAAGTGGGGATTTAGGAAAGTAGAAGAGTTCTGTTTTGTTTGGAAAAAACCGAGTCAATTTTTTTCCACTCGTGCTTCTCTTGTATATAGGGCTTTGAATTGGTTTCAAAAATCGAATAGAGATTTGTTTGATCGATATGCCACGATGTCTCTACCGGTTACAAACAGATTCGGCGTTGTAAATTACGGGCCGATTCTTGCGTTTTACGGACTGTATGCTTACCCAAACGATTTTTATCATTTTCCGGAATTGGATGCGATCATCGTTTTTTAAAAAAGAAGATCGGGTTCTTTGGATTCTGGATATTTTGTGTCCCAAAAGATTCTCCATATTGGAAGTTTTGAAATCCTTGGACTTACGGGACATCAACGAGGTTCGTTGCGGCTTCACTCCCGAAGAATGGGATTTGGAAACGGAATATCTTTCCTTTCTACCCGAATCCCCTTTGTTTGTCCGTGGGCAGATTCAACTTCCAAAGAAACCTTTTAAATTTCCGCTGTTAGCTCAGACTTAAAGAAAATTTTGATTCTTCCTTGTTTCTGCGATCGAAAAAAACTCTCTGATTTCAAAATCAATCAGATACTTTCGGTCAAAAATCATAAGTCTGGTCGCAGAGACTTTCTTTTTGCGTTATCATCGTTTCCGAAAAGTGAAACTTCCTTCGGGAGCTTTTCTAAATGTTTGAATTGAATTTGGGGAATAAAAGATGACTCGAAAATTGAAAGAGGCAAGGGACAAAACAAAAACTTCTGAAAATCAAGTATTGGATGTTCTGATCGTAGGGACCGGGTTTGCAGGACTCTGCATGGGAATTCGTCTCAAACAAGCCGGTATTGATTCTTTTGTGATCCTCGAACAAGCAAACGAAGTAGGCGGAACTTGGAGAGACAACCGTTATCCGGGTGCTGCTTGCGATGTGCAGTCTCATCTCTATTCTTTTTCTTTTGAAAGAAATCCGAATTGGTCAAAAATGTATGCTGTTCAATCCGAGATTTTAGAATATCTCAACCGCTGCACCGATAAATACGGACTGAGGTCTCATATTCATTTTAATTCCTCCGCGAGTTCCGCGGTTTTTGACGAAAGATTAGGAATTTGGAATGTGACCGCTGGTGATGGTCGTTCGTATAAAACAAAAAGCGTCGTCAACGGCTCCGGTGGATTGAGTCGTCCTGCCTTGCCCGAAATTCCGGGTTTGAAAAAATTCAAAGGTAAGATGTTTCATTCCGCGAGGTGGGATCATTCTTACGATTTCAAAAATAAAACCGTGGCTGTGATCGGGACCGGAGCGAGTGCGATTCAGATCGTTCCGGCGATTCAACCGATGGTCAAAAAGCTGAATCTGTTTCAAAGGACGGCTCCTTGGATCATAGCAAAACCGGATCGTAAAATTTCCGGAGTGGAAAGATGGCTGTTTAGAATTTTTCCTCCCGCACAATGGCTGTTTCGTTTTGCGATCTATTGGATATTGGAATTCCGAGTCATCGGGTTTACGATTCATCCTAAACTCATGAAGGTTTTCGAAGTTTTTGCAAAAGCGTATATCCAAAGGAGAGTTCAAGATCCGATCCTCAGAAAAAAAATAACGCCGAATTTTACGATCGGTTGTAAGAGAGTTCTGCTTTCCAATGATTATTACGGAGCATTACAAAAACAGAATGTGACTGTGATTACAAACGGGATTCTCGAAATTCGAGAGAATGTGATCGTCACCAAGGATGGAATCGAGCATCCTGTGGACGCTTTGATTTTAGCGACCGGTTTTCAAGCCGCCGAATCGATGGCGCCTTTTGTTGTAAAAGGGCTCGGCGGTTTGGACTTAAACGAGGTTTGGAAAAACGGGGCGGAAGCGTATTTAGGAACGACCGTATCCGGATTTCCGAATTTATATCTGATCGTAGGTCCGAACACAGGTTTGGGTCATAGTTCGATTGTGTTGATGATCGAATCTCAGGTGAATTATGCGATGCAGTGTATTCTTTCTTTGAGAAAAAAAGGTCTGAAATTTATCAATGTGTTGAAAGAAGTTCAGGATCAATATAACAAAAATATACAGACCCGTCTCGAAAAATCGATTTGGAATACCGGTGGATGCGTTAGCTGGTATCGAACGACAACAGGTAAAAATACTACCTTGTGGCCCGGTTTTACTTTTGAATTCCGTTTAAAAACAAAATCGGTAAATCTGTCGCACTATGAGATCGTAAAGTTCGAAGATTCTGTGGAAAGTATAGGATTGGTTTCCAGGATTGTGGTATTGGTTTTGGGAATCTTTCGTTAGAAAAAAAACGGAGAATCGCCTGCTCAAAACGATTCTCCAATGGTATGAGGAATTGAAAACAACCTCGATTCTTTTCTATCTGTAGAAATCGTTTTAAAATCGAATTCGAAACATCCCGTTTTAACCGATCCGATTTTTTCGAATCGGGCTTTTGATTTTTAGTCTTACTCTGGGGCCCCCGTCGTAAATCCCGTTGTTTGGGTAAAGTCCGCACCAAGGTTATTGTTCGCTGCGTCTTTCATTACACCTTTGATTCTTACTTTATAGGTTGTATTACCCTGTAATGGAGTCGTATTTGCAGAAATTCGAATCCGTTTGTTTCCCGTAAAGATCGACATTCCGTTGATTGGCACACAGGTATTGAAGTTGTCAGCGGAGACTTGAATATTCCCGGCACAAGTTCCTCCGAAAACGCTTGTGGTAAACATGTTTGAGTTCATTTCTTCTGAAAAGATAACTTCCACGCTTAGGATCGTCGACTGATTCGTGCTTCCGTCGTCGGGAGTGATCGTAGTAATCGTAGGCGAAGCATTGTCCGCGTCGTTACCCGTCGTAAATCCATTCGCTTGTGTAAATCCTCCGAATGCGTTTCCAGCAAGATCTTTGATTCCGTTTGTAAGTTTGATCCTGTAAGTTGTCTGAGGTTCGAGAAGATCCATCAAAAAGAGAGTATGTCTTAATCCGTGTGAACTGCCATATTCAATATCTCCACGCAGCCGAACGCAGGTATTAAAATTATCCGCAGAAATTTGAACCGTTCCGATGCAATTCGTATTCAAAGAATTGAGTACGAACGTACTCGGATTGATCTTTTCGGTAAAATTCAGAGTGATTGTCCGATTTCTCGCTACATCGGTTTGATTTTGAGCCGGATAAACATGCACCAGCTGGGGAGAAGTCGAATCGTTGGTCTGTGTGGTAAACGATAGTATATGATTTGCGGCAAGTTGATTTCCGGATGTATCCTTTGCGTTAGTCGTTATTTTCATCGAAACAGCGCTGAAGTTTGATAACGGGCTTGCAGGTCTGATGACAAAGGTTTTGGAGTTATTGGAAAATACCGGTTGTAAAGAAATGACCTTACACGTTGCGAAGTTTGTATCCGAAACCTGAATGCTTCCCGTACAAGTGGTATTGGAGGTATTAACGGTTAAGGACGTGGGATCCATCGGTTCTGTGAAAGTAGCCGAAAGAGAAGCGTTTGTACCCACGAGAGCGTCAAAAGGAACCGGAAGTGTGTGTTGAATCGTTGGTGGAGTTATATCCGCACTGGCGGAGGTAGTGAATACCGTAGTCACCGAACCTGGAAGTTCGGTGCCCGCTACGTCTTTGATCGTTCCCGAAATTCTAATTTTATACTGAGTGTTTACGGCAAGATTGGCCGCTGGATCCAGACGAAAGGAAAGATCGTTTTCCGCGGAAGGGGAAACGGGGGCTGAGTTCATACGAACACACGTTGCAAAGTCATCCGAAGAAACGCTGATCGTTCCCGAACAGCTAGTATCCAACGTATTTGTAGTAACGGAATTTTTGTCCATAACCGTTGAAAAAAAGACACTTACGTTCGAGTTGATCGGAATGGTGGAGCCGGCATTGGCCGGGCTTGTCAGGATAACCGTTGGTATGGAAGAAACGGGTGGCGATGATGGTGCTTCCGGATCGGAGGAAGGGATTTCTCCGTTCACAGGTAGAATGTTTGAAAAACTCGTAACAATCGGAAGAGTTGATTCGGTATCGCTAGATTGTTTTTTATCATCACAGGATATAAAAAATAGTACTGCAATCACAGATAGAAGGCTGAAAAATTTCCGATTCAAAATTCGATTTGTCATTATATAACTCCAAGGTATTTGCCGCCGCCATTTAGGTGTTCTGATCGTTTTGATCCAGCGGTCGACCTTGTATTCTACTAAGAATTGAGTGGCGCTTGTTTTGCAAAAGCGCCATGTCGTTCATTCCTGCCAGACGTTCATTCATTCCTTTTTTTGATTTCAGGCCGATTTCATTCGATCCGAAAAAATCGTTCCCGGAATCGATCGTCCAAAATTCGCGATCCGGTTCGATTTTTTTTCGATGCAAAATCCCTCAAGGAGGTGTTCTAAATCCTGTCGTCTGAGTAAAGTCCGCGCCCATGCTATTGTTTGCCGCGTCTTTAACAGTGCCTTTGATTCTAATCTTATAGTTTGCATTGCTTTGAAGAGTCGATGAACCCGAAGAGATTAAAATCCGTCTGTTTCCTATAAAAATCCCGAGCCCGGGGTTTTGAATGCAGGTATTGAAGTTATCCGCAGAGATTTGCAGACTTCCCGAGCAATTTCCATCATTACCCGAGTTGGTAAATGTGTTTACATCCATTTCTTCGGAAAAACTAATTTCAACGTTTACGCTAAACGATGAAATAACTCCCCCGTCGTTGTGAGTGGTCGTTGTGACCGTGGGCGGGGTAGTATCTACATTGCTGCCCGTCGTAAATCCATTCGTTTGTGTAAATCCTGCAAATGCGTTTCCGGCAAGATCTTGGATCCCGTTCGTAACTCTGATCTTGTAAGTGGTTTGGGGTTCAAGAAGATCCATCAAAAAGATAGAATGATCGGATCCGAGAAATCTACCATATTGAAAGTTCTCGTTTAGACGGACGCAAGTATTAAAATCGTCCGCGGAAACTTGAACCACCCCGGTACAATTTGTATCTAACGAATTGAGCACGAACGTTTGCGGATTGATTTTTTCCGAAAATCTTAAGGTGAGTGTTCGATTTCTTGCCACATCGGTTTGATTTTGAGTCGGGTAGGTGATGCCGGATAAGATAGTTGGAGGATTCGAATCGCTTTCTCTTGCGCCAAAATTTAAGATATGATCCGCAGCGATTTCATTTCCGGCTACGTCTTTTGCATCGGTCGTTATTTTCATAAAGACTGAGGCGCCTTCCAACAATGGAGTGGTTGGTTTTATAACAAGGGTTTTGAAGTCATTGGAAAATACGGGTTGTAAAGAAATGATTTTACAGGTTTCAAAATTTGTGTCCGAGACCTGAATACTTCCGGTGCAAGTAGTATCGGTGGTGTTTACGGTTAAGGAATTGGGATTCATCCGTTCTGAGAAAGTTGCTAAAAGAGAGGTGTTCGCGCCGACACTTTCAAAAGGAGTGGGGAATGTGTATTGAATCGCCGGTTGTATGATATCTGTGCTTGCGGACGCGGTAAATGATGTGATTACGGGAGCAGTGAGTTGGTTGTCGTCTTCGTCTGTGATCGTTTCGGAGATTCGAATCTGATATTGAGTGTTTACGGTTAAAAAAGATACGGGATCCAAAAGAAAGGAAGTATCATTTTCTCCCGAGGGTGAGGTAGGGGCCGAATTCATCCGAATGCAGGTCGCAAAATTGTCCGAAGAAACGCTGATCGTTCCCGAACAATTGGTATTTTCCGTGTTTGTAGTGACGGAATCTTTGTTGATCACTTTTGAAAAAGTAACGATTACATTTGCGTTAATAGGGATACTCGTTCCCGCATCGGCGGGTCGGGTTCGTATCACCGTCGGTGGTACAGGAGGAGGTTGAATTTGCGGAGTGGGGGGAGGCTCGATCGGAGGTGTTGGAGGTTCGGGCTGCGAAATCAATCCGATCAATGAAAAAACGGATTCAATTCCGCTAGATTGTTTTTGAGTTGTACAGGATAAAAAGAATAGAATGGAAAGAACCGATAAAACGTTTAAAAATTGCCGAGCGGTAGAGTAGGTTATCATTGGATCTCCAAAAAAATTCTCGGACCAAAATATAAATCTATTTCGAATCAGAATGTCGGATGATATTTTTATTACGGATAAATATCATTTCCGCGCCAAAAAAATCTTATTTTATTCCTTTGAAAAAGTCATTGGTCCCTTTTGGATCAGCAGCGTGGATCGAAAAGAAGGAAGCGGAGATGAAAACTCGGAATCGTTCTCAAAAAATGGACATACGACGGATTCGGTTCTTCGCTCGATACGTTCCGGCTAAGGCGTATTAAAAATCGAAATTCTGAGAAATTGAGTTGGTAGGAAGGAAACGTTTCTACGGCTATGAAAAAAGATCCCGATATTGTGTTACAATATCGGGATCGATACTGTAACTCTAACTAAGGCTTGGATACATCCTTTCCAAGATGCATTTCTAAAATCTTGAGCGAAGCCCCCTCATAAAAACCGATTTGATCCGGAAACGAATCTGGATTTCGGAAGGTTCTGAAGAGGAAATCAAAAATGGGGGTGTTTCCATAATTGAAGGAATGCACGTCTCTTGCGTGATGCAAGGCGTGATTTTCGGGTCGGTGAATTAAAAATCCCAACCATTTGGGTGTTTTGATATTTGCGTGCTGGAAAATTCCTAAAAAAGTATGCATCAAGCCAGCCGCAATCGCTACATTCGCGGGGATTCCGATAAAAAATACCAGAGAAAAACTCGCTAAAAAAGTAAAACCGATCATATCCACTAAACTAAAATAGAATGCCCCATAGATGTCGAAACTTTCAGCGGAATGATGCATCTGATGAAACGATCTCCATAAGGGCGAAAATGTATGTAAACTTCTATGCCAGATATAAAGACAGAGTTCGTAAGAAAGGAAAGCTATCGGAACAGTCAACCACACAGAAAGACTGGTAAGATCCAATACGGTATGTTCTGCTAACCATGTATCCCAAAGTAAGGGTGCATAAACCGATACGGCTAAATAACAAAATGTTGAAATGGAACCTCGCAGTTTCCAAAATTTTGTCTGCGGATATTCTCTCGCTCTAAAAACTTCTTCAACCAAAGCAAAGACAATATAAAAGACAACAATCAATCGTATATACCAAAGATCCATAAATCTATTTTCTCCGTGAGAATTGATAAAGACAACCTCATTCAATCAACATTTTGATCCCAAAACTATTGCTTGTGGACGCTTTATTTTGTTCCTCCTGGGAACATTTTGATTCTATCTGTGTGGTGTTCTATTTAGAAACGGAAAGAACTTCTTCTTCATCGAATATTTCTTCGCCGCTTCGATTACTTACGATGATTTTATTTGATTCGGTCCGAATCTTTCCTTTTATGATTCTGCCGTTTTTAAGACGCAAGATCCAATTCCAATCGTTTCTAACGGCGGCTTTTTGTTTCTTTTTGAAAAAGGAAGACTGACTGAGAATCATCTCATGATTTTTTTGATTCTTCCAGTTTTCAAGTTCAAGATGGAATCGATTCAGTTGGTCTTTGGAGAGAGTTATCTTTTGGATTTGGGGATTTGTCGCTTCCAATTTTATCGTTTCGCCCGGCACTGAAAGCTGGTCTTTGCTCTGCCTTTTGCCGTCAGAATGGAGATAACTCGCTTCCAAAGAGCCTTCGATCAAAGTAAAATAAGTTTTCGAATTGCGGGACTCCAAAAAAATCGTCGTTCCCCTCAATTGGATTCCCCAAGAACCGATTTGAAATCGAGTCCCGAGTTGTTTGGAAAGTTTTTCTTTGAGATAGACCTTTCCTTCTTTGATTTCAACGATCAAATTCGCCGATTCGAATAAACCTTCTGTTTTTATGATGGCGGACGTGTTTGGGGACACAAAAATCGAAGTGGCGCCATAAGCGGAAGCGTAATGAAGTTCACATTTCGTTTTTTGCCTTTCGATTTCCCAAATACCTTTAGCGGATTCTTTGGAGGAGCAATCGCCTTGAACCAGATGAATCTTAGGATCAACGGTCGTATCAGTCTCTTTTTTTTTAAGAAAATTCGAAACAAATAGAACAAAGATCAAAACTGCAAATCCTAAACCCCATCCCCAAGTAAAAGCGAATGATTTTTTGATAGGAAACAGAATTTCGAAGATTTTGTTCGAAGTTTTGGAACGATTTTGTATTGTATGGATCGGATGGAATGAAAGATTCGGGGTGGATTTTTCGATGTATTTTTTAACCGAAGAATATTCGATATAAGCCGAGTATTTTTCAATTTCCTTTCTTTGAGCTTCAAAAATGACTTTATTGTTTTCGTTTTCGAGAATTTCTAAATAATCTAAAGATTCTCGAAACAACTGAAGTTCTAAAAATATTTTGAATTTTTTTGGATCCATATTTGAGAAATAATCGAAAATCAAAGGTTCTTTCTACCGGTCTGCATTTTGCATCTGACGATCAAAAAGCCAAGTATTAAAATTTGTGGCGCGAAAGAGCGGTTTTAGAGTAAGATTAAAGAGAGTGACCGATGGAATAAACGATACTTAATATGGAACATAAATTCTTTTTTAACAGAGTTTGTCATTTTTTTCTCAATGCAGGCTGGATGGGCAGTTTGGAACATGGTCATGATGGAAAAAAATAGAGCTTTATTGTTCTTGGTCTCTGATTACAGAGGCATCCTAATTTCAAACGGTTTATTTTGTACACTTTTGGGTTCGGCGTTTTACGGATTGCTATTCCACTCTTCCGAAACGGATTCAAGAATTCGATTGTCTCTGATCCTTGGATTTTTGTTCATTCAGTATTTAGTCTTATTCTTTATTTGCCGCCATCTCCTCATTGAAAAATACGGAAGCGAGGGGAACCCGGAAACTAAAAATCCTGCCAAATTTCCCGTTGAGAAAAAAGTATTTTTAGGAGCTCAGATTTATAATTTAAGAATGACCCCGCATTTTTTGTTCAATTCTTTGATGACACTCAGAATTTATATGGAAAGCGCTCGTTCGGATGCGGTCGAATATCTGGACAGTCTTGCCAATATGCTTCGATATTCCTTTCGTTTTGTCGATCGGGACAAGGTGTCTCTCAAAGAGGAATTGGACTTTATGCTCTCTTACTTCGATTTGATTAAAAACAAAGCGAATCATCCCTTTCGAATCATCTTGAAAAAAGATGAATCTGTGGACATCGATAAGATTTCCATCCCCCCATTTTTGATCCAAACGCTTGTGGAAAATTCTATAAAATACGGAGTGATGACCTCCGATAAGCCCGTATTGATTGAAGTTGAAATCACAAATGATGATTCGGATCGAGTAAAAATCGTCGTGAAAGACGACGGACCGGGAACTACCGTTTCTAAAAACTTCTCCGAGGGAACTTTCTTCTATTTAAAAAGAAGACTCAATGAAATTTGTATCGACGTTGATTTTCGGATTCAATCGGATCTAGGAAAAGGATTTCGAACGGAGATATCATTTTGTAATCCGGCCCTCGTTTCCGGAAGAAAAACGGATTCGATTTAAATCAAGCGAGCCGATCTTTCAAGTAGGTCGAGGTTCAATCGCTCTTTGTTGATTTGTAAATGAAAATGCGAACGGGTGTTATCCCGGAAAAATCTTACGTCTAACTAGTAGTTCGGAGAATAAAATGGCTTTTGAAAATAGTGACTTGGAGTATTCAACAAGTGAGATGAAAGTCTCTGTTGAAGAAGTGGCAGGATTCAAATCTAAGACGAATGCAAAGTGTTTTGTGATCAAGGTTAGCGGAGAAGTAAATATATTTTCGGCAAAAAATTTGAAGGCATTGATTGATGATGTCGCCAACGAAGGAAATAACAAAATTTGCCTGAATCTTTCCGATTTACGTTATTTAGATTCTTCCGGAATTGCGGTTTTTATCGGTTCCTATGCGGCGCTTAAGAAAAAAAATTCCGATTTGATACTCTTTTCACTTTCACCTCAGATAGACAAGATCTTTGAAATGACGAGACTCAAGTCTCTTTTTAAAATCGTCGAAAATCAGGAAGCGGCAATTCAAAAAGCTGCGGGTTAAAAAGCTTTTTGTTTTCTTGATAACATACGTTTCAAAATTTCCACTGAAATCGGACCTGTGCCGCTGTTTCTAAATTTGATAACGATCGACCTGAAGTCGACGAAAAACTGATCAATGGAACGAAACTGATTCCGATTTCACTCTGACTTTTGGAATCACTTCTCCATCTCCATAGATCAAATAAATTCAGCGCATAAAATACCGATGTCAACAGCAATAGAGAATGATTGTTGTCTTTATGATCGTAATAAGATTCATAACTGGTGTCGATATTCGTAAATCCGTATTCACCCCCTAAAAATAGGTTTTGCTCGTTATAAAGTTTTTGTTTTTGGATTTCTTGTCTTCCTCTTTCATATTCGTATTCGGCGGTGATTAATGAAATCACCGTCATCATAAGTAGCGCAGATCCGTATCTCTTTCTTCCGGTTCGGATTTGGTGAAGTCCGGGGATCAGATAATCGTAAAATCGAATTGGATCGGAATATGACTTTGTATCTTCGTTTATGGTTTGAATTTCATCGTTTATAATTTGATAGATGACTTTTGAAATGAGTCGGTTGGATATGGACAGCTTTCCGGATGTTTCATCGATCAGAATGGTGGATTCGGGTTTCAAACTTGATAAAATGCCTTTTTTAGTTTGTCCATCTTTCATGACAACTTCGACGTCATAACCGCCGGAAACGGGGAGGAAATTTTTTATTTTCTCGGGTATGTGATATTCAATCCAAACGATTTCTTTAAAATCTATATATAAAATTTTAGATTGGAGCTCATCATAAAAAGTAAATAATCCTTCCGGATTGGATTGAATTAATAGCAGTGTGAAATCTTGCACGAAGGATTTTATTTTTAAGTTCGTTTTTATCCCGGTAAAACCGACTTCAATATTTTGAATCTTATCCGAAGATACTTCGAAAATTCCGTTCCCCGTTTCAAATTTGATTCCGTCTTCTTCGTAATCGATAACTCTTCCTATCATTACGGTCTTATCTTTTAAAAATAAGGTATCCGCGGATAAAGCTGGGAAAAATGCAAAGTAAACAAAAAGAATCGATCTGAATTTTTTGAAAGAAAGGAATCTTTCCATGATATGGTTTTTAAAAGAATTCAATTCGGATAGAGTAAACATGAAAAGAAAGCTGTATGGAGAGTAAATTTCTTGGATTTTGAAAGGAAACAAATTTCTTTCCAATTCTGAAGATTGATTTTAGATCTTTTTCGGTAAAAAGCTGAGTCGACTTTCTCGAAATATTAAACCGAACTTTAGAACGATTTTAAATTCCTTGTTTTAACGGATGAATCGATGGATCAAATTCGAATCAAGATGGATCGAAACGATTCTTTCTTTCAAAAAGATAGGAGCCCTACAAAAACAGAGCTTTTGCTTTTATAAAGTTTTGTTTTGTTTCAATCGACATGTAAATTTTTAGAAACCAAGTTCGACTTTAAATTCAATTTCATTTTTCAAGATAAAAACGACCACAAAAATGTTTCGTATTTTCGCAAATGATGGTCGTAAGAGTTATCGTAAGTCGCTTTAAAATTCTTGCCCATGTCGAGATTTTTTCAAACATCTTCTGTGTTTGAATTTCTGATTTCGATTTAAACAAGAAGCGATTTTTTCAGCTCGAAGGGCCGCTTCTGATTCAAATCGTGAGTTCTTTGTAACTGTCGATATGGAGTAGAATGCCGTCGCAGAAGGATTCTACTTTTCCGCGATGGGTGTGTGGGAAACGCACAAGCAAATCTCTCAACCTCATCCGTTTTTACATTCGGTTCTGTGTGAGTATTCAAGTTGGCGAATGAAAAACTAAATTTGATTTTTCAAGAAGTCCGGGTTTTTGAAAAGAGGGGATGGGAAAAACTGAAAAAGAAATAAAAGAGGATTCCTGAAAAAGATGAGGATCCGTTTGAGGTGTTTTACTTTCGGCGGTTTCTTTTTTGATTTATTTATCGTAAGCTTTAGAACAAAAACAATCAAGAGTCAAATCGGATCAATGGTTCTCGATGATCACAATGAAAAAGGATCATCGAGAATTCGACACAAAACGGAGGATCTTTTTTTAGAGGCCTTAGACAGGACGGCTTGACACGATCCTTTTTGCGGATCTTTGTTTAAGGGCCGGTCACACAACGAACATAGAGAGTGGTTGCGGTTTTTGCGCTGTCTTCGAGTCCACCTTCATTAAAATCGATGTGCATCGCCTTATCTCTTCCACCTGGAGAAGTATCAGAAGGATTTGTTGTCGAACTCCAATAAAGTCCGCTTGGTGTATTGGGAAACAATGCGGTTTCAATTGCAGGAGTTTCGAAGTTATAATTGACGATCGTCCCGAGTTCCTTGATCGTTGGTAGTCTCCAATCCGACAGTGTACCCACAGTTAGACCATCACAATAAGTCAATGCAGTCTCCCAATCTGTAGTGGTAGCGGCTTCCGCACAATCGGCCGCTGATGTCTGTCCCCTGCTACAACGTTCCCAAACAAGATTGGTTGCGGAATCTAGGACCGTTCCGGTAACGGTTCCCGGATTGAAAGGACCGACCGAAAATCTTTCAGAGGCAACAATTAGGAGAATCAATAGAATCGGAGAAAAGATGAATGTAATTTTTTTCATTGGTTTGGATCCTATCATTGGTTTGTAACACAGTAAAAGTAGAGAGTGTTCGTTGACTTTGTTGCGTTTTGGATTTTTCCGGCATATGTATTGATTTTGAGAGCTGTATCCTTATTGCTCGGTTTGCTTCTCGTTGTCGATGACCAATAGTTTTGGCTTTTGATCATGTTAGGGAAATAGGTTGGATGTATAATTCGATTCGATGTATAGGCATAATCTAGGATAGATTGCATTTCTCGAATTGTTGGCAACCGCCACCCCTGTCTTCCGCCGTAACCTGCTCCCGAGTTTCGAGCATTGTAGCTTCTACAAGTTTGGATCGCCTGATCCCAGGAGGCTGTGATTCCACCGTATATCGGACTTGAGCCAGTTCCTTGACAGTTGTTCGCTCCGTTCCAGACCTGTCCGTGTGTACAGGTCGTCCATCTGAGGTTAGTCAAGCCATGAAAGGTAGTCGGATCGCTAGGGTATGTCATATTTACACTTGGTCCCACCATACTCGCTGTCGGAGATACTCCAGTGACTTCTCCGTCCATCCCGCCTGCACAGGTACCCAACACAGTTCCGGAAGCGTCCCAGCATCCGACTTGGCCGGTATCTGTCAGCGGGATATTTACGGATTCCGCGGTGGTAGCACTTGTTGCCTGTTGGCTGGCTGCGAGTGCGTTCCCAGCGACATCGGTCAGACCCGTATTGGATAAGGTCCAACGAAATGCAAAGTTTTCGGGGAAAGGACCCAATACAACGGATAAGCTTGTGTTAGAGTTCCATGTATGGGTATAACTCAAGCTGGTGAACGGCACAAAGGTGCTAACTCCAGTCCTATCTTCTAACGTGATCGTCGGAGTAACGCTTGTATTCATCGGCTCGCTGAATGTAAAATCGAGCTGAAATGTCAAAGGGCTAAATCCGCTGGAACCGTTGGCAGGAGTAAAGGCGGTCAGAGTCGGGGCGGCCGTATCCGGAGCAGGACTCAGCGTCATGATCTTATTGATACCCAATACTGAGGCCGGCAGCACTGCAGCTAGCGTTGCATTCGGTTGGATCGTGACCGTGCTCGACCCCGGTGTTAATAAGTCAGCGATCCCTTTACTTCCTGGTGTGTTCGCAAAGCTAAGAATCGACGTATCCGAAGAAACCCAATCCACATCTTCGGTAATCTCGATCGGAGTTCCACTATTGACGGTATGATAGGCTCTAAATTGAAGAGTCGAGCCCACGACGCCCGTTGTCGTCGATGGCGTAATGCTCAAAGCATGGTTTGCTGCTGGGGGTCCAACAATCGGAGGAGGGTCCACCGACAACCCCGATTTTTCATCTTGGAAGAGGGAAAAAAATAGAAAGTCTCCGTTGGGATTTTCCGTTAGACAAAATTGAAAAAGCAGAACAATCGAAGAGAGCCAAGCTACTTTTTTGGATTTTAGAAAATAGGAATGGATCCAGCGAAAGTTTTTTTTGTTGAAATTATTGCGAAACAATGTTGAATGTCTCTTAAACGTGGCATAGTCGAACGCCGCGTTTCCAATTTCAGTATTTGAATGAAGATTCGGCTCTGTGCGTCCGTATTTTTTTTCAGATTTATCAAGATTCTGTTTCATCCAAGCCATTCCTTATATATATAATTACATTAAGTAAGTATAATATATTTCCCGTGATCTGTATATCTATGACGGGATACTTTCACTATTTTTTCAAATTGAAAGTAGAATTTAATGAATTTATGGGTCAAAAGAAGAAGTGACTTTTTGACCGGAATGAAGCGCATGTTTTTGGGAATGAAATTTTAAGGTTTCTTTTTGCGAATTGGGATTCTCTCCGATGATCTCTGTTTACTCTTGTGTTACTAACGATTTACTTTTTAATATTTGAGCAATTTTATCAAAAAAGAATGAAATGTCGGTTTTTGGGAATGAAATGCAAGATGTTGAGAGTAATCCGAATGGACAGTAGATTTCTTTTTTCCAACGTAGGTTTAAAAAGACCTCGAATTTTGGTCTTTTAGTGAGAGAGTATGGGTAAGTATTATAAAGCAGTCATTATCGAGGATGATTTAGAAGTCGCCGCCTTTATAAAAAAGGAAGTGGAATCACACGATAAGTTTCAAGTCGTAGAAATTTTAACGAACGGAGCAGAGGGACTCACTTTTCTTACCGCGAATAAAGTCGATCTTCTATTATTGGATATCGAATTGCCGGGTCTGAACGGATTTGAAATTCTAAAAGAGCTGGAAGATCCGCCGGCGACTATATCCGTTACGGGATATGAGGGAAATGCAAAAACGGCGTATGATTTTGGAAACTTAGATTATGTAACCAAGCCGATTCATCCAGAGAGATTGTACAAAGCTTTGGATCGTGCTTTTGATAAAATTGCATCCGTTCGAGAGCCGTCCATTCTTGATTATGGAACCAAGTTCAAGGGAGTGGATCGGAATGTTTTTGTAACGTATTCGAATATCGTTTATATCTCATCCAATGGAAAACATTCCGTTTTACATACAGTTGATGACGGAATCGAAGTCATCGGAACTCTGAAAGAAATTGAACCACGACTTTCTTTGGGTAAATTCAGAAGGGTGCATAAGCAGTATATAATTAATATGGAATATTTGGCCCATATCGAGTATTTTAGCGGCGGTTCTCATGTGGCTTATATGAAAGACGAGGAGAAAAGTCAGGTGCCTGTAAGTCGTATTTATCTCTCGGGTATTTGACAACAAGGGATTGAAAGCGCTATTTTAGGGAATGATCGGAGCTGGGTTGGAATCACCCATTTTTGGATTTTTGCCGATCTGTGTTATGATGACCTGTGTAGTTAAGATGATTACGCTTTTACACAAAGTATAAATGCGATTCTATCATTCTCATTTATGAAGTGGGATTTTTAATATTACGGATTTGAGATTCAAATAATTTTAGATCCATCTTTGTGTCGAGTGTTTTTGTCGTGTTACGACTGAGATTTCGATAGTTGTTTCGTGTGTGGGGATATGCGAAACGGCTATCGATTCCTTGGATAAAATCATCCACTCGTTTTCGAAATCTTGCCTGTTTGTGATGTAAATTCCGAAGTATTTCGTTCAAAGTAATTTTATGAAACAAATTGGAAAAGATCCAAAAGCAGTATTTTGATTCTAAACAATCTTTACCTCGCCCTGTTGAAATTAGAAACGACAGGATAAGCTTTTTGATTATCTGAAAGAAAAAAGCTCCTATCTTCTGAAAAACCTCTCTGTAATTTGATTTTCGAATTTACCATAGTCTTTGAATTTGACTACAGATATTTCCAAAATGCAAACTTCATACTTTTCCAATACCAAGGCAAGATCCTCGGTCGATTATCTTTTAAGAACCGTTCACCAACATCACGTTCAACTGAGTCTGATGGCGGATCAAAAGGCGAACATTCTCATTGCAGCTTCGTTTGTGATTCTTTCTTTGGCCCTTGGTTTTCTTCAGAGAGGGACCTATATTACTGGGATCGTATTGTTGATGGGATTTATTGCGGTGGCTGCTTCTCTTGCAATTTTTGCCGTGATGCCATTATCCAAGCCTGATAAGATTAAAAAGAAGAACCCTTTGTTCTTCGGCGATTTTGCTGGAGACGACGAAGAAACTTTTTTTAAGAATATGGAATCTTCTTTAGAATCTGATTCTTCTTTGTATGAGGCGATTTCTAGAGACATCTATCAGTTAGGAACGACGATTTATTTTACAAAATACAGATATATCCGTTTGAGTTATCGTTTTTTTCTAACGGGTTTTTTTAGCGGGGGAACTTTGATCGTTTTTGAAATTCTCGGTTGGATTCCTTCTTTAGTCAAATAACGCTTGTTAAGCGGTGGTTGTTTTCCTAGTTGAAATATCTTTCTAATTCCCCTTGAGCTGATCTTCAAACGGCAGCCATCTTTGTTCGTCGATCAGGGATTCAAAGTCCTGGAAAGATGCAAACGGAGCCCAAATTTCCCGGAAAACGTTCGTAAGTAATTTCCGATAATACGTTTTATCCCAATGAATTTGTTTATTTTTCTGTTTTAGAATCTGAATCGCTTCTTCCGGAAGATACCATTGATCCTTACTTTTTGATTTTCGATTTAATACCAAGTAACGAATTTTTTCTCCTGCTTGGACGTCGATTCCCAATTCTTTGAGATTGTAAAGAGCTAAGGCGGCCGGTCCGTCTACTTCATATTCATCTAAGTCTTTGGAAGTGGATCTTCGGATCAAAAGTTCTTCTAAAAAAACTTTTTCCGATTTTAGTTTAGAATCATATCGATTATAAATATCTAATATTTCCATTTCCGACTCTTTGAGATCTTTGATTTTTGTTTTTCCGCGCATCCATTCCAACATTTCCTTTTGAGCGTTTTTTACAAAAACCGGAAGATCCTTTCTTCTGGATCCGATTCCTCTACACTTTAATTTTCCGGACGCAAATCTGCCCATATAACGATTTGCCACCGGCATCTTCGGGTCTTGACTGGAGGCGGGAAATAAAAGCCAGGTGTAGATTCCGTCGACATCGATTTTTACTTCGGTTCTGTTTTTGATTTCGAGACAAAGCTCTCTTAATTCTTCTTCGGAGAATGGGGACGAATCTTCTTTTCTGATAAAAATGCTGTCCGTGATGGCGTGTATAAAAACGTATCCTCTTTCTTCGGCGGTTTCCTTTGCTAAAAGAAGTTTTTCCCTTGCAAACGCGTTTACACTTTCGTGGCTTTCGAGTCTTCCGAACTTTGCGTTTCGATAACCGAGATAACCGAAAGAAGTGACTAACATCCATTTTAAACTGGATTGTTTCAAATTACAGTCCGCTATGATTTTTTCGTCATTCGTTTCTTTCACCTTGTTTTTGTAATACGCTCTTCGTTCCAAAACATGATCCAGCGCTTCGGATACGATTCCGATTCGTTTATTGCAGATTTTATATCCAAGACCCGGAACGATCGATACGCTTGGATCGTTTTTGCAACAGGAACAGTTTACGCATTCGGGAGAAATATTATGTAGAACCATGATGCTCGGATACATTTGCGCAAAGTCAAGTTGAGCCACATTCTCCGCTGTCATTCCGTAAGAAATATCGGGCTGAAATACGAGTCCTCCTTTATCCGCTTCTAAAAGTTGTAACGCCGTTTTCGGAGATTCGATCGCGCTTTTTTGCCAGGGCACAAGATATCCTCTGCGGAGAGCCACGTCCGTTTCTATGCTGGTAAGCGCCTTTCCGGTGGACGCTCTTGCCATCTTTTGTATGGGAAGACGGGAAAGTCTCGCCAGTTCTATAATCCCTAAAAGATCCGCTTCCTTGTGAACAAAACTGTTTTCGGAATCGATATGCCATCTTCCGAAAAGAGGATAAGACGGGGCTCTGAAGACGATGGTTCCGTATGTGTTATAACTGGTGCCCTTGGTTTGAATGTTTCTGCTGATAGGACTGCTTTTGTCCCTGTCAAAAGCCGGAAACACCTTCAGTCTTTGAGCCTGAGAAAAAAGATACGGAAAGATTACCTGATCCCCAAAAGAGGAGAGTATGATATCGGGATCTTCCTGTTTGAGAAGATCGTTGATTTGATCGAGTAAGTCTTTCGGATTCCTTCCCGAAAATTCCCAAGAATTTTGATCGCTTCTGAAAAGAATGAAATTGTCCTTCATTCCGATCCTATGACTTTTCGAAAGACTCATGTATAAAGTTTTTAAGTTGGGGACAGTATATTCTAAATTCTTAATTCGATCGGTAGCTTCGATTTTATGAATTTTTTTTCCGTCCTTTTCTTCCGTAAAAGAAAGTTTCAGTTTGCACAATGGGAACAATCCTTTTTCGACCATATAGCTCGTGGAAATTTCTATGTCCGAATGATAAATATCGAATCTTCCATAGAGTGCGTAGAGTTTTTTGGAAACCTTGGATAATACGGACGGACGGGAGATCGTAAGTTTTAAAACCGGAACTTTTAGATTTTCATAAAAAAGAGTCTGTTCTTCATAAGACGGAATTGCGGCCAATGCCTTGAGTTGATAAAGCCTTTGAACGAGCTTTTTAAGAATGGATTCGTTCCCTCTTGCATAGATGATCGGTTGATAAAAGTCGTAAAAAAGAAGGGCGTTTTCGTTTCGATCTTTGATCCATAGATAGATCGTATCTTCTATATGATAAATATCGAATAGATATCCTTCGGTTTCAACCGGATCAGACATCCCCTTCTGTGACCTTGACACCGGTTTGTTCTTTTTTTAGAATTTGTATTTCTTTTTTGAGATCGATCATCATTGTGAGAAGCATTGTATCGATCGGATAGGGCCCGGATGCCATCACACCCGCTTGCACCTGTAGTTTTGCCGTTCGAATCAAATCATCAAAAATCTCCTGATCCGGTTTTCGTAAACCCTTGCGAAATTCCAAGAGACTGGATTCCACTTGCTGCATTTGTCTGGAATACGGAGTGACGGTTCTGCCCATATTCTTACCTCTCTATCTCTTTTGTTGTTTCCGAAGGATGAATCGGACCCGAAATTTTTTTTCTCACTTTGAGATAGGAAAGTCGGTTTTCGATTTTTAATTCCCAAAGATCTCCGGAAGCAGTGACCAGTTTTGGAAAAAATGCCTGAAACGTCGGATGTGTGTATTTCATGGATTCGATCACAAGAATCGGAAGTTCCAAAGTATGAAGATGTTTCAAAATCAAGAGCATCTGATCCAATAAGAATCTCCCCTCGTCTTCCTGCACGTCTCCATCCAAGAATTGTTTACAGGGGGCGAGGATGAAATAGAGCGTATCGTCCCGTTCTCTTTTTGCGATCGCTTTGAGTGCGTCTAAAATCTGATACGGGGTAAACGCCCTCTGAATCAAAATAGTTTCGAGCAAAGATTCCGGAGGAATTCGTCTTTTTCTCGTTTCTTCCGTAATGATAAACGGATTGAATCGAATCGCGCAGTCTAGATTGAAAATTTTAAAACCGGACACCGCGAATGCATATTCCCATTGAAGAGCCAAACGATAGATCCCCGACATTCCCGTGAGCATACTCAAACCCTTTCGATTCCAAGAAAGAATCGGTTGATAAAGGTTTGCGCCGGGAAGATGAGTGGGGATCTCTAAATTCATAAATACTATTCTAATGATAAGTATAAATTTGTAAAGTGAAATATAAAGTCGGGAATACACAAAAAAATCCGGAAGAAATTGCTCAACGGATCCACCGCAAGTAGAACAAACGTCTTTCGATGATCTTCTTCGTTTTGAAGCGGAGAAATGAAGATTGTATAATCGGACATCGTAGAGATCGATCATACGAATCTGTATCGCTGAGATTTACGAAGAACAGGGAGTGTCAGACCAGGTTGGATCTGGGGTCCAACTGTTTACGATTCGGATCATCGATAAAAACAAAGCAGGTTATACGGTTTTTTGAGGGGATAGAAAGGGTGAAAAATTCTTTCCGAAACGTTTTTAAAATTAAACAATTTCTGCATCAGCAAAGGACGTTTGTCCCGAATGGATGATAGATGCAACGTATCACATAAAAATAAAAGGCGTCCTTGAAAGAAGAACGCCTTTTGATTCTGAACTTTAGAAAATTCTAATTTAATCCAAACGGAAACGATCCATCGGAAATTTCTGGGTCACTTCCTTGACTCCGCCTTTCACTTTGGTTCTGTTTTTCTCGTCGTCAGGATTGTCGAGAAAGTCACAGATCAGATTCCCAACGATTTCGATGTCCGCCGGTTTTAATCCGCGTGTGGTGAGGGCCGGCGTTCCCAGACGAATTCCGGAAGCGACCGCAGGCGGATTTTTATCAAACGGGATCGCGTTTTTATTTACGGTAACTCCGACTTCGTCGAGGCCATCCGCCGCTTTTGCACCGGTGAGTCCTTTTACGGAAACGTCGAGAAGAACAAGGTGATTGTCCGTTCCTCCGCTCACGACACGATATCCGCGTTTTACAAAAACTTCCGCGAGTGTCTTTGCGTTTGCAAGAACCGTCTCGATGTATTTTTTATAATCCGGTTCGAGGGCTTCTTTGAAAGCGACTGCTTTAGCTGCGATCACGTGCATCAAAGGTCCGCCTTGGATTCCGGGAAACACTCGCGAGTTGAGAACTTTTTCATTTTCTAAGGAAGAAAGAATGAGCCCACCTCTCGGTCCTCTTAAAGTTTTATGAGTCGTGGTGGTCACGAAATCGAAAAGTCCGATCGGAGATGGATGATATCCCGTGGAAACGAGTCCGGAGATATGAGCGATATCTGCCATCAGTTTCGCACCGACTTCTTTTGCGATCTCCGCAAATTTTGCAAAGTCGATGATTCTCGCGTAAGCGGAAGCGCCCGCTACGATCAACTTCGGTTTGTGTTCTCTTGCGAGTTTTGCGATTTCATCATAGTCGATGGTTTCCGTTTTTGGATCGACTCCATAAGGAATCGGTTTATAATAACGTCCGCTGATATTGACCGGAGATCCGTGAGTCAAGTGGCCGCCGTGTGCAAGGTTCATTCCTAAAAAAGAATCTCCGGGTTCGAGACACGCAAGAAAAACAGCCATGTTTGCCTGCGCTCCGGAGTGAGGCTGAACGTTTGCGTATTGGGCGCCGAAAAGTTTTTTCGCTCTTTCGATTGCAAGGCTTTCCACAACGTCCGCGTTGTGGCAGCCGTTATAGTATCTTTTGCCCGGATACCCTTCGGCGTATTTATTGGTAAGTGTGGAAGTATAGGCTTCCAGAACCGCTCTGGAAACAAAGTTTTCGGAGGCGATCATTTCCAGGTTACTTTCCTGTCTCTCGTCCTCTTTTTTTATCGCTGCGAAAATTTCTGGATCTGCTTTCGGAAGAAACTGCATCCTGGCCCTTCTTTTCTAACTGATTACGGAGTAGAATGAAACCCGATCAGTCTCTCAGGATGAAATCCATCCTTGAGTATTTATTCTCCAAAAGCTGTTTTGCTTCTTTGAGAATCAATTTCGTAAATCGGAGATCCTTCTCTGTGTCCATTCTGGAAAGACCCAAAGATTCGGCAAATACATGAGATAGGTCCTGACCAAATTTTACAGAGGAAAAATCGGCCGGAAGAGAGGTCACAAAATCGGAATGTTTTCGGTTCTTTCTGTATTCTGGTTCTTCCGGAGGATGTTTGAGAAGTCCGGAAACCCTTTCAATCAGGGAAGGTTTTAAAATCAAAGTCCCGTGATGAACGACCGCGCCCTTTTTTCGGAACTGTGCGTTGCCCGAAATTTTTTTTTCCAGTCCTTGTTCGAATATCGCGAGATCCGATTTGCCTCGGAAAGAAGCGTCTAACGTTTGTTTTTTCAAGGACGCGATTACGAGACTTAAAAAATAATCATAGGATTCTTTTACATTGTAGAGTTCGGGTTTTACATCCAGGGAAATGAAGAATGTAAAGTTGAGATTCTCATCCGGATGATGGACTACGGTTCCTCCTCCGCTCGCTCTTCTTAAAATAGTGGGGGAATTTTCTTTGATGACTTTTTTATTTTTCAGAACCGAGTTCTTTTCTGAATTTTTTTCGGATTCTAAGAATGGATTGAGAATTTCCGGCAGAATCGTATCTTCCGGTTTTTCGGAAAGCCCGACTACAATGGAGAATGGGTTTTTCCAAATTCTAAGTCCGGCCCCGTATCCGGAAGATACGAGATGAAGTCCGATCGCTTCCTCGAGCGCAAGGTTGTAGAAGGCGGATCGTTTTGAGTTTTGGATAAAGGAGAATGTGCGCATAGCAGGATGTCTGATTGCAAATTTCCGCGATTCTCTTTTTTAGGCAAGCTGGGAATGTGTGAGATCCCACATTTTGGGAATCGACAGCGAGGTTTCGTTGTTCCGACAAAGTGTTTTTTGTAAATTTTGCTTGCGGCGGACTTGAAGTCCGATTTCAAAGAAAATTACGGTGGACTTTCTTTTTCTATGAGTGATTCAAGCGGACCGCTTGTTTTATTATCTCCTCAACTTGAATCGGAGATGACTTTTTACGGTCGGCCATTCGCTCGAAAGAATGCTGTAGACGACGGTGTCTCTTAACGTTCCGTTTGGCATGATTCTATGATTTCGGAGGATCCCGTCTTGAACCGCACCGAGTCTCGAGATCGCTCTCCGGGATTCTTCATTGAGTCTGTGAGTTCTGAATTCCACGGCGATACATTCTAAATTCTCGAATGCGTGTTCCAAAAGAAGAAGTTTGCATTCCGTGTTGATTGCGGTTTTTTGAGCTTCTCTGCAATACCAAGTGGAACCGATCTCCAGCCGATTCGAAATTTTCTCGATATTCATATAGCGAGTGCTGCCGAGAATTTTTTGATCGCTCTTTCGTTTTACGACGAACGGCAGAGATTGTTTTTCTTTTTGTTCCGCCAGTGCGGTTTGGATCCAGGTTTTCATCGTTTCCGGGGAAGGGACGGCTGTGAACCATAACTTCCAGAGTTCTCCATCCTGGGTCGCTTTTACCAATTCGTCATGGTGCTCCGGTTTTAAAGGATGTAATTCTGCATGATCGCCGATGAGAGAAATGGGCTCTGGAGGATAGGAATGTTTCATTTTATTTTATAACTCGCATCATTTACAGTTTCAGAAACGATATTTGTAGTTGTTCCAACAAGGATTTTTTGTGAAAAAAAGATTGTCGGGGACTTTAAGTCCGTTTTGAAGTAAAATCCGCGGACTTTATACTTTAAAAAGAAAATTAGAATTTTGATTCTTTAGATTTTGTAAAACGAAAGATCTCATTTTTGAAAACTTTTTTTGTGTGAGATCCTACAGTTTCAAAATCACAGTCGAATTTCACTTGTTCCGACAAAGTATTTTCGTAAAAAACTGCTTGAAGACGGACTTAAAGCCCGCCCTAAGGTATCACGGGGGATTCTCATTCCTCCGAATAGTATTGGCTCGAAGCTTCTTTTAAAAATTTCTTTTCCTTTCTGGAAAGAGAATCCATTCCGCTTTTGGAAATCTTATCCAAAAGTTGATCCACTTCTTCGCGAACATGAATCTTCCGATTCATTTCCTCTTGCCATTTTTTCATTTTTCTTTTTTGAAGATATCGGCTCAAGGAAAAGGATGCTGGAATTTTCGGCTTTAGTTTATTATAATAAAAGAAATAAAGAGCTCCCCCGATCGCTCCGCCTGCGTGAGCCATATGGGCGATGTTTCCTCCCGGACCGGAAAGGGCGATGATGAGCATGAGGATGATTACCATGTATTTCGCTTTGAGAGGAAAAAATCCCATAAAAAGAAGTTCCTGGTTCGGCCAGGTGAGCGCAAATGCGATCAGCAAACCGTAGATTCCTCCGGAAGCTCCGATGATGGTTCCCTGATGCAGTCCGAGATTGTGTAGAATCAGGGGAAAAAGCCCGCCCGTAAAACAGGAGAAGAGATAGAACTTCAGAAAATTCTTTCCACCCCAGTGATTTTCCAAAATGGATCCGAACATCCAAAGAGAGAACATGTTGAATAAAATATGAAAGAAGTTCTGAACCGAATGTAAAAAAGAATACGTAATCAATTGCCAGATAAAATAATGATGAGTGACTAAATCCGAATTCATTCCGAGATAGAGGGAAAGAAAATCGCCGATTGTCCAGGATAAGAGCAATTGGATTGCAAAAATCCCCACATTTACGATCAATAGAGTTCGAACTACGGGAGTCAATTCCGGGCCGATCCGATTGTAGATGCCTGTCATAGGGGAACATGATTTCTCGTTAGAATTCGGGAGACAACCGTAAAACAATTTTTCTTTCCCCCTCTTATCTTTGACAGAAAGACGGATACGGAAATCCTGGGTTCAAGGTGATCATCCAACTCTACGGAACTCGGGGTTCGATCCCGGCTCCTCTCCGTACCCCGGAATACAAACAAAAGCTCAGTCAAGTCCTGGAAATGGTCCGGGACGCGGGTCCGGGTGTCCTCTCGGACATCCAGAAATTTATTTCCGATCTGCCTCCGTATCTTTCTCGATTGGCGGGAGGAAATACCACCTGCGTTTCGGTAATTTCTTCTTCCGGTCAAAGAATCATCGTCGACGCAGGAACCGGGGTTCGAGTCCTGGGAGACGAGTTGATGCAGGAATCCAGTGGGAAAGGCGAGGGAAACATCACATTCTTTTTTACGCACACTCACTGGGACCATATCCAGGGGATTCCATTTTTCAAACCTCTTTATATTCCCGGAAACAAATTCCATTTTTATTCTCCTTATCCGGATCTGGAGGAACGTTTTGAAAAACAACAGAACCCCGAATATTTTCCTCTTCCATTTTCCAAACTCGCTTCCACGAAACTCTTTACCTGCTTGAAGCCCGGCGAGACTTTGGATTTGGAAGGGAATTGTAAGGTCGACTTCTATCCTCTCAAACATCCGGGCGGCTCTTTTGCTTACCGATTTGTGGAGAATGGGAAAATCTTTATTTTCGCGACAGACGCCGAATTTACGGGTGAGGATTTTGCTTCGGTTTCGGAAATGAAACCCTTTTTTGAAAACGCGGATCTGCTCGTTCTGGATTCTCAATACACTCTGGATGAATCCTTCCAAAAATTTGACTGGGGACATACCTCTTATACCATGGCCGTAAACTGTGCAGTCGCTTGGAACGTAAAGACATTGGTCCTCACTCATCACGAGCCTGCTTATGAGGACGACGTTTTGGATATCATTCTTCAGGAAGCAAAAGCGCATGCGGACGCGCTCGGAAATCATACATTAAAGATCGAACTCGCCTTCGAAGGGAGCCAGTATAAACTATCATGATAAAAAGTATCGGACTTCATAGAACCTCAAGAGCATTGCTCATCATCGCCCTCTTAGGAGGATTCTTTTTTGGCTACATCCTTTCGGAAGTGGACGAAGGCGGGGAACTCGCTATGCTCGCCTCGTATCAGCCTACTACTCCCACAAGACTCTACGATATCAACGGAGTCGTATTTGCGGAACTCTACAAACACAAACAACAGCTTCTGAAATATCAGGACATTCCGCCTCACGTGGTTCAGGCGTTTCTTTCCGTGGAGGATAATAACTTCTTCAATCATTTTGGAATCGACTTTGTCGCAATTCTCAGAGCGGGAATCGTAAACGTATTTGCTGGAAGAATCAAACAGGGCGGCTCCACTCTGACTCAGCAGCTCGCAAAAACGGTTTTGCAAAACAGAAAACGTTCCTTTGCGAGAAAATTTATCGAAGCGCTTTTTACGCTTCAGATCGAGCAGGAATATTCCAAAGAAGAAATATTAGAGATTTATTTTAATCTAATCTATCTCGGACACGGGACCACGGGACTCGCTTCCGCGGCGGACGTTTATTTTCAAAAGGACGTGAGCGATTTGGATATCGCGGAAGCGGCGATGCTCGCAAGACTTCCGAAGGCTCCAGTGAAATATTCCCCCTATAAAAATCCTGCGATTTCAAAAAACGCGCATATCGGGGTTTTGAAACTCATGGCTTCTCAGGGATACATTCCCGAAGACAAGGTTCAATCCCTTCACGACGATTTTTGGAATAAATACTGGCCCGTGGTCATCACTCAATCTCCTTCTCAATCCACTTGGGGGAATCGTCTGAACAAGGCCCCTCATTTTACGGAGTATGTTCGTCAAAAACTCGAAAAGGAGCTTGGGGAAGACAAGGTTTATACCGGCGGTTTAAAGGTTTATACGACTCTCGACGCCCGCAAACAGGAAATCGCTCAGGAAGAGTTGTCCAAGGCGATCAAAAAACACGACGACCTCGTTTCCGGAATCACCGTAAATTATTCTGGCGGAGCGGATCGAGGACTTGTCGGTTTGTATCACTTGATGGGTTCCATCTTTCCCGTGGGATTGCCTCTGATCAGCAGACTCGACAATAAGGCGAATTATCGGGTCTCTCTCGAAAGAGAACTCATAGACGCCGTGGACATTTTGACGATTCTCACACCCGGTGAAAACGAATCCGCGGCGATCGCGGAATTTCAAAAACAAACCGCGGTTTTCGGAAAGAACCTTCACGTAGAAGGAGCCGCGATCACGATCGAACCTTCCACGGGTTATATCCAAACCATGGTGGGTGGTTACGAGTTCACTCCGAAAAATCAGTTCAACCGAGCTACGATGGCGAGACGTCAGACCGGATCCGCGTTCAAGCCTTTTGTTTACGGGGCCGCGATCCAGGAACGTGTGGTGGGAAGCGGAACCGGAATCATGGACGCACCTCTCACAACTCTAACGGAAGAAGGAGAAGGTTGGTCTCCTCAGGATTTCGACGGTGACTTTCTCGGAATGGTTCCTCTTTCCAGAGCTCTTTCTTTATCTTTGAATATCGTTTCGGTTCAGGTATTTCTCCGAACCGGTCCGGACGCCGTGATCGATTTTTCTTCCAGACTTCTCGGAGCTGCCCCGACTCGTTTTCCTCCGAGTCCCGCGCTTGCACTTGGGATCGCGGAATTGACTCCTCTCGAAATGGCTCTCGGTTATGCGACCATCGCCAACAACGGAAGAAGGGTGATTCCCTTTTCCGTCCGTTATGTGATCGATCAGAGTGGAAATGTGGTCTACAACGAAGAATCTAAAGTTCAGGAAGAACTTCAAAGACAGGCCAAGGACGGAAGTATCCAGGTCATTTCGGAAGGAACCGCCTACATTCTCAAAAAGATGCTTACCAATGTGGCGATGGCGGGAACCGCCGCGATGGGACTCAGAGATCCCGATAAGGGAAATTACCGTGGAACCGCCGCCGGTAAAACGGGTTCCACTTCTTCGTTTACAAATGCTTGGTACTGCGGATTTGATCCGAACTATACGACTGTGATTTGGCTCGGTTTTGATAAGAGTTCTATTTCTTTGGGAAGAGGACAGGCCGCGTCCGTTCTTGCGGTTCCGATTTGGGGAAGAATGTACAATCGTTTTTACGGTGGAGCGAATTATCCTTCCTTTGGAAACGATGGAATGCCCGAAGAAGTTCAGGGCGGAGGCACTTGCGCATACAACGGTTTGTCTCCGAAACCGGGAGTATGTCCCGTAACTCAAAACCTGAGTCTCAAACCGATCACTGTAGCGGGAGTGACAAAGGCGGTTATGGGAAATCGTCAGTGTGACGGAGAACGCGATCATCATAAGTCCATGGATTTTAGGGAATTCTTGCAGAAGGAATATCAGATCAGCGATGAAGAATTAGGCAAAACGGATCGGAAGTTTAAACCAAGGACGGAATAATTCGGTTTTGGAGAATTTCGTTTACAGATTTTTTTCATTTATAAGGATTGAAACCGAGGCCGGCAATATAGAGCATCTTAAGCCTCTCAAAAGGAATCATACATGTCTGTAGAAATCAAGGTCCCCGAAATGGGGGAATCGATCACGGAAGCAACCATTGCAAATTGGCTAAAGAAAGAAGGTGAACAAGTAAAACAGGATGAGATCCTGCTGGAACTGGAAACCGATAAGGCGACCATGGAAGTTCCGGCCCCGTCTTCGGGTGTGCTTCAGAAAATTCATAAGAAGGCCGGCGACACCGTAAAAGTAAAAGAGATCATCGGTCTCATCGACGCAAGCGCCAGCGCACCTTCCTCTTCTCCGACTTCTTCACCAGCACAAACTACCGCAGCGACTTCTAACAACGGGAACATTAACGATACTCTTCCTCCTGCGGTTCGTAAACTCATCGACGATAACGGACTCAATGCTACTTCCATTTCCGGTTCCGGTAAAAACGGACAAATCACAAAAGAAGACGTATTAAAAGCGATCGAATCAAAATCATCCTCATCCGTAACAACGGCCCCTGTTGCGGCAAAAGCGGCTCCCGCTCCTGAAATTCCAAAAGCAATTCCGGCTGCAAGCAGAGGAGATCTTCCGAGGGAAAATACGGTTCCGATGTCTCGTCTTCGGAAAGTGATCGCGGAAAGACTCGTATCCGCACAACACAACGCAGCCATTCTTACTACGTTTAACGAAGTGGATATGAGTGCGGTGATGGAAGTTCGAAATCGTTATAAGGATAAGTTCAAAGAAGCGCACAACGTGGGTCTTGGATTTATGAGCTTTTTTACAAAAGCCGCGATTCACGCGCTCAAAACGATTCCTGCGATCAACGCGGAAATTCGCGGAACGGACATCGTGTATAAAAATTATTTCGACATCGGGGTAGCGGTAGGCGGACCGAAAGGACTCGTGGTTCCGATCGTAAGAGACGCGGACCTTCTCACTTTCGCGGGAGTGGAACAGGAAATCGGAAGACTTGCGAACCGAGTCAAGGACGGAAAGATCGAACTTTCCGAAATGGAAGGCGGAACATTCACCATCTCCAACGGGGGAGTTTACGGTTCGATGATGTCTACTCCGATCCTCAATCCTCCCCAGAGCGGAATTTTAGGACTTCATAATATAGTAAAACGCGCGGTTGTGGTAAACGACGAAATCGTAATCCGTCCGATGATGTATCTCGCACTTTCCTACGATCATAGAATCGTGGACGGAAAGGAAGCGGTTACATTCCTCGTGAAAGTGAAGGAAGCGATCGAAGATCCGACTCGACTTTTACTAGAACTTTAATGAAAGAGGAATCATGTCAGCAGAATTTGACGTAGTCGTGATCGGTGCGGGACCGGGGGGCTACGTTTGTGCCATCCGTTCCGCACAACTCGGTTTAAAAACCGCAATCATCGAAAAAAGAAAAACCCTCGGAGGCACCTGTCTCAACGTGGGTTGTATTCCCTCCAAAGCGCTTCTGGATTCTTCGGAAGAATATCATAAAACTCTACACAAGCTGGACGTTCACGGGATCACGGTCGGAAAAGTGGACCTGGATCTTGGCAAACTCATGAACCGCAAAGATCAGATCGTAAAAGAAGTCACAGACGGTGTGGACTTCCTCATGAATAAAAATAAGATCAAACGTTATGAGGGTTTTGGAAAGGTTCTTTCCGCGGGTAAAGTGGAAATCGCTCTTGTGGATGGAAACAAGGAAACGATTTCCGCAAAACACATCGTAGTCGCAACCGGATCGGTTCCGATCGATATTCCCGGACTCACGGTGGATGGAAAGACCATCATCACTTCCGATCACGCGATCGACCTCCGCAAACTTCCCAAAAAAATGATCATCATCGGAGCCGGAGTGATCGGACTCGAACTCGGATCCGTTTGGTCCAGACTCGGAACCGCGGTGACTGTGGTGGAATTTTTACCGGGACTGATTTCCAACGTGGATCGTTCCATGGGTTCCGCGCTCGAACGTTCTCTGACTTCGCAAGGAATGGAATTCTTATTTGAACACAAGGTCAAAGGCGCAACCGTATCCAAAAACGGAGCCAAGGTAACGATCGAAGACTCCAAGGGAGAATCGAAAGAACTCGAAGCGGACGTGGTTCTGGTTGCAGTGGGTCGTCGTCCTTTTATCGAAGGTGTGGGTTTGGAGGAAGCGGGTATTGCGTTGACTCCTCGCAAACGGATTCAAATCGACGGACATTTTAAAACTTCAGTTCCCGGAATTTACGCAATCGGAGACGCGGTCGACGGACCGATGCTCGCTCACAAAGCCGAAGAAGAAGGGGTTGCTCTTGCCGAACTGATCGCGGGTCAATCCGGACACGTCAATTATGATGCGGTTCCTTACGTCATATATACTTGGCCGGAAATGGCTTGGGTCGGAAAGGGCGAAGAAGAATTGAAAGCGGCGGGAATCGAATACAAAACCGGAAAATCCTTATTCCGTCCCAATGCTCGTGCAAAGGCCATGAACGAACCGGAAGGACAAGTTAAAATTTTAGCGGATAAAAAAACGGATAAGATCCTCGGAGCCTTTATATTTGGACCGAGAGCTTCCGATATGATCGCGGAGTTGGCGGTTGCAATGGAATTCGGAGCGTCTGCGGAAGACGTTGCGAGAAGTTTTCACGCGCATCCGACCTTGGCGGAAGTGATCAAAGAGGCTGCGATGGCAGTGGATAAGTGGGCGATTCACGCGTGAATCGGATTAGGTAGGTTTCAATATATGAAGATAGAAAAACTCATGGCGCTTTACGGAGAGAACGGTGCTCTCTTAGAAGAACTTTATGATCAGTATAAGATCAATCCCGAATCTGTAGATAAGGAATGGAAGCACTTCTTTCAAGAAGTCGACACCAATGGCCTTGCCAACGGAAGCGGTTATGCAAACGGAAACGGGAATGGAAGAAATGCGGTTGCGACTTCCTTTACGGACGCGCAAGCCGGATCGATCCGAGAGATGGGGATCATCAACCTTCTCAACGCATACAGAAGACAAGGACACTTAGCGGCAAAATTGGATCCTCTCGGAATTCAAAAACCGAACCGAACCTTTATCGATTCCAAACTGCACAGTATTTCTTCTGCGGACTTAGAAACCGTAGTCGACAGCGAAACGTTGGGCCGCGTAAAACTTGCCGAGATCGTGGATCTTTACGAAAAGGTTTATTGCAACACGATCGGGGCCGAACACTTCTATCTTGTAAACGACGTCGAAAGGGAATGGCTTCAAAAAAGAATGGAGTCTCCGTCATTCTTAGCTCCGTTACCAAAAGCTACGAAACTCAGATTGTTCGAAAAATTATTCCAAGCGGATCATTTCGAAACCTTTCTCGCAAAAAAATACGTGGGCAAAAAAAGATTCTCTCTGGAAGGAGGGGAATCCTTCATTCCTCTTTTGGATACGATCGTTGAGGAAGCCGGACATTATCAAATGGACGGACTTGTGATCGGGATGGCGCACAGAGGAAGACTCAACGTACTCGTAAACATCATCGAAAAACCTGCGTCACTCATCTTTGCCGAATTTGAGGAGAAAACGAGTAAGGACGATTTAAGCTACGCGGACGTGAAGTATCACTTGGGATATTCCAATAGCAGAATGACCGCTGCGGGAAAAGAGGTGAAACTCTCGCTTGCATTCAACCCGAGTCACTTGGAATGTGTGGATCCGGTTGTGACCGGTTCTGTACGTGCGCGTCAGGAATTGATCGGGGACAAAGATCGCGCAAAATATATGCCGATCGTGATTCACGGAGATGCGGCTTTCGCGGGTCAAGGAGTTGTAGCCGAAACCCTAAACTTGATGAATCTGGAAGGATACACAACCGGTGGAACGTTTCATATCGTCGTCAATAACCAGATCGGATTTACGACTCTTCCGGACGAATCCAGATCCACGTTGTATGCAACCGATCTTGCAAAAGGATTTCAAATCCCGATCATTCACGTCAACGGGGACGATCCGGAAGCTGTGTTCCGAGTCGTAAAACTCGGGATGGAATATCGTCAGACATTCAAAAAAGATTTTATCATCGATCTTGTATGTTACCGAAGACTCGGTCACAACGAAACGGACGAACCCGCGTTCACACAGCCGAAGATGTATTCCATTATCAAAAATCATCCTCCAACGGTGAATCTTTATGAAAAACAACTCATAAAAGAAGGGGATATTCTTCAGGAAGATCTCGACTTTATCAAAGACGGATCCGCACACGGATTGGAAGATTCCTTTCAAAGAGCAAAAGAACAAGACGTTAAGATCCGTGTCGATACCATGCAGGGAGTTTGGTCCAAATTTTCCAAGGTTTCCTTGGATTCGGAACCCGCCACAAAACTTCTCGCGGAACAGATGCACGGGATCGTTCAGGCATTGACTTCCGTTCCACAAGGATTTACTCCGAATTCTAAACTTGTAAAACTTTTACAGAGCAGGAAAGAAATGGCGGAAGGAAAAATTCCCGTGGATTGGGGATTTGCGGAAGCTTTGTCTTTTGGTTCCATTTTGGAAAGCGGTTTTAGAATCCGACTTTCCGGACAGGATTCTCAGAGAGGAACTTTTTCTCACCGTCACGCGGTGCTTGTGGATACAAATACGAACGAGAAGTATGTTCCTCTCAATCATATTTCTTCCAAACAGGCAAAGGCGGAGATCATCAATTCTTCTCTTTCCGAATTTTCGGTTTTGGGATTTGAATACGGTTATTCTCTTGCGGATCCGAACGCTCTCGTGATGTGGGAAGCGCAGTTTGGTGACTTTGCTAACAGTGCGCAGGTGATTTTTGATCAGTTTATCTCCAGTTCCGAAGTAAAGTGGCAACGACTTTCCGGACTTACGATGCTTCTTCCTCATGGATACGAAGGACAGGGACCGGAACATTCTTCCGCAAGATTGGAACGATTTCTGCAACTTTGTGCTTTGAACAATATGCAGGTTTGCAATCTCACGACAGCAGCTCAGTATTTCCATTTGCTTCGAAGACAAATGCTTAGAAATTACCGCAAACCTCTCGTGATCGTAACTCCGAAAAGTTTGCTCAGGTTTCCTGCGTCTCTTTCTCCCGTGGAAGACATTCTGCAAGGCGCATTTAAGGAAATCCTAATCGACGATAGCGGCTCCAAACCGGATAAAATCGACAAAGTGGTTTTCTCCGCAGGGAAAGTATATTACGATTTAATGAAGTATCGCGATGAAAACAAAATAAAAAACGTAACTCTCGTTCGAGTAGAACAGATCTATCCTTTTGCCGCGAAAGAAATCGAGAATGTGATCAAAACTTTCAAAAACGCAAAACAGTTTGTTTGGTGTCAGGAAGAGCCAAAAAACCAGGGAGCTTGGTTTTTTGTAAGAGAAAGAATCGAAGATCTTCTTCCTGCCGGAATCAGACTTTCCTATGCTGGAAGACACGAATCTCCGAGCCCGGCTGCGGGTCATATGAAACTGCACTTACAGGAACAGGATCAACTCGTTTTGGATGCGTTTCTGACCTAAGATTTACAAAGTAGAATTTTCATCCTCGATTTGGATTAGAAAAAATCGAAGGGATGAATTCAAAAAGCCCGAGAGTCAAGTCTCGGGCTTTTTTGTTTTGCAGTAAACGCCTGTTTTGTCGTAGTTCCTACAGTCCTCCGTAATACAAAAGTGCGCCCCGCCCTGATTTTGCATAACCTTACCCACAAGTTAAATCCTGCGTGAGTAATTTAAACATAAATCCGAGATCTATAACTCTCATTAATCCTTTGAATATTGTGAGAGGTCCAGGCGGTGAGTCTGATTTCCGCCCTAAGTGTCCGCCTAACTTTGCAATCCATTCTAAAACAGTGCCTAAATCAGGTTCTTGTTTTGGTGGTTGAGGAGTTTCGTAAAGTCGGCAGTAAGCGCCTTTCCATTCAAATGGTTCAAACATGATGGAAGCTTTTAATCCGTGGACATTCCTTCCTAAGAATGTTAACATCATTACGCGCCAAGAGACGATTGCGCTAATGGCAATACAAGCCTTGAATCGATCGCCAAATTTGAATTGAGTGGATTCGATTGCACATCCAGATTTTAATATCTTGAAATAGACTTCGATTCCCCAACGACTTTTATAGTAAGAGATTACGTTCTTCGCATCTTCAGAAGTTCTAATTGGAATTGTTGTTAAAAATTTCCACTGAATTGTTTCGTCTTCTGATCCGTCAATCTCAGTTGCGGATACCGCATACATATCTATATTTTCCAATTTTTTATATCGAGGGGGCTTTATTGATAATTTTTCAAATCGAAGCTCGATTTTAGCGTCTCTTGCTTTCTTTCCTTTCTTTCTTGGAACAGAGATTGTATATATATCAACCGGCTCTAAGGTTTCAAGATAGGACCAAGAATAATCACCGCCCTCGATCTTTCTGTCATAAACCGCACGTATAAGCAGATCTGGAGCGTTTTCTCCTACCTCTATATGTTCCTGAAATAGTTCGAAAATATCTGCTTCTCTATCACAGATGAATATGTATTTTGCATCGGATTCTTTAGGAAATTCGCATGTTGTTCTGTAGCCTTGAATCCACTTTATACTTTCCTTATTTTCAATAGGAGTTCTCTTTCTTACATCTCTTGGTAAATGTTTAGAGCCTAATTTCAAGCGAGCCCACATTTTAAAATCTAAAATTCCTAAAGGGATTCCGTCTGTGGTAAATGCAATTGAAGGATGTAAAAGAAGCCCCTGATCCAAGTTGGAATTCATCGGCCCTAAACCTTCGATTCGGTTTCTATTTCGATAATAAATTTCCGTTGTGTCGCTTAACACCAAAATCGTTTCTTGTTTTTCAAGACGCTTTTTAGTCGCTCTGGAATGTGGAGCAATAATTTCATCCGGAGATACTTTCGGGTTCGAGAAAAAACGATAGGCGGCTTTTGTTCCCGACCAATTACCAAAAACATCAGGTAGGCTTGAGCCCGTTTGGTTACACATCGATCCGATAATTTTCTTTAGAGCCTGTCCCAAAACCTGCTTGTACTTTCCTTTGTAAGTTTAATACATGACTTATGAAATCAGAGTTAGGTCATCTTGACATTCCCGAAGAGATTTGGAAGAAGTTAAAACGATTACTTCCAAAGAATACGAATGATGGTAGTAAAGGAGGTCGTCCTAGATTGGATGACCGGAAAGCAATGGCTGCAATATTTTACCGAGTCCGAACAGGAGTTCAATGGAGATACATTCCTCCGATGTTTGGGAGTAAATCTACATTACATAGAAGGTTTCAAGAATGGGTAGAAGCCGGAGTTTTTGAGAAGATAGAAAAAGAAGCACTTGAACTTTACGAACGTGTCGTTAAGATACGAACCCAAAGAATGGCAGCCGATGGAAGTTTTTCAAGGGCTCCAAAAGGGGGGCTTTCGCAGGTCCAAATCCGACGGATCGCGGCAAAAGAGGCATTAAAAGACATATTCTCATCGATCGGCGTGGAGCACCTGTAGCCTTTGTCATTGGCCCAGCAGGAACTCACGACTCAAAATTGATCTTCCCAACATTAAATAAATTTAAAGTCCGACGGGATAATCAGTATCTTAAGCCGAAAATTCTTTCTTTGGACAAGGCTTACTCAAGCAGAGCTATCCGAGACGGGTTAAATCGAAAAAGCATACAATACCGAATCCCGAACAAGACAAACTCAAAAAATCCAGAATACTTTACCCCACTTAAACCTTTTCGATGGACTGTCGAGAGAACTTTTGCATGGTTAAATGCTTTCAGAGCAATCAAGACCTGTTGGGAATCCAAAAAGAAAAATTACGTTGCATTAATGCAGCTTACTTGCGCTATTATATTACTTAGGATGACGAATAGATAGTTTTGGGACAGGCTCTTAATCGTTTATTAAGTCTCTTGTCCCCCAAGCTAAGAGACAGAAATTCTTCTTCAATCCAATCTAAATCCGTTTCGAGCGTACTACTCCAATGTTTAGTGATCATCTTTAGGCCCAAGGAAAGAAAAGCAACAATGGCCTAAAAAAGCTAGTTTTTTTAACTTGTGGGTAAGGTTATGCTGATTTTGGGTGGAGGGGTGAGGTGGCGGGAAAAAGACCGAGGACTTTCCTATATCAGAAAAATCTAATTCCTGCAACGATAATTTTCTTTCTCGCAAAAGTGGGAACTCCTGCGGATTTTGAAAAGAGAAACTAAAATTTTGTGGTAGTTCCAACAAAAAACTCGGGAGGCGACTCTGGACCAGTCAAAATGGAGTATAAAACCATATGAAGAGAAATTTCGAAAACAAATGATTTCTCTTTGGGAACGTTCGGTTCGAGAGACACATAAGTTTGTCTCCCCGGAAGACATAGAGTATTTTAAATCCTTGGTTGTGGATATCGATTTTACTTTGTTTCGGGTTTTTTGTTGTTTGTCCGAAGATGAAAGTTTGATCGGATTTATCGGAGTGTCTGAAAATAAAATAGAGATGCTCTTTTTAGAACCGGAACAGATCGGAAACGGTATTGGAAGGTTGTTGATCGAATTTGCGATCCAGGAATTGAAGGCAACCGAAGTCGATGTGAATGAACAAAATTTACATGCGGTTTTATTTTATTCTAAATTTGGGTTTAGAACCTACGATCGAACCGAACTGGATTCGGCGGGAAAGAACTATCCCATCTTGAAAATGAGGCTTTCGGAATCAGGGTCCCCGCGATAGCGATTGGAGTGGAAATTTCCGCCGAAAAGAAAGTCGCTTTCGTTTGATACGATTTGCAATTTCTTATTTCATCGAAATGTTCTGCGGAAATTGGAGCAGAAATGGTTATGCTCAGCAAATGCCTTCCTAGGGGCGGCATTTAAGTCGCTCGCTTTTTTAAAATTTAAATTTCCGAGCGAATCACCCGAAAATGTAAGAGAATCATTTTAGAAAATTATAATTTAAAAAAATATTTTTCATACACCAGAAAATTCCAATTGAATCAACAATTATTTTCGGACCCACTCTTGTGGGAACTCCAACAAACCTCAATTGCACAGCCGATCTGTGATAAGCTTACAAACAGGATGGATTTATAGTTAAAAAAGGAAGAGGATAGGATCCAAGAGCAGGATCAGCAAGAATTTTCTCGTTCCAAAAGAAGATGGGATTCTCCCTTTAGAACGAGCGCTTTGTCTTAAAGAATTCCGGTCTTTCTTGCGATTGCGTAAAAATTAACACCAAAGCCGAGACCTAAAAAACTTTTAGGTGGGAAAAGGTCCTCTGTTTCTGGATTCCATACGTCTTTGACAAGAGCTTCGATCGAAACCTCTTTACCTACGGGGAGTCCGAGAATTCTATCGGGAAGTTGCGGAAATTCTGTCATGAAAATGAACCTCTTTTTGTTGTTTCTACCAAATCAAAAAATTTCTTAAAAAGATAACGGGAATCGTTCGGGCCGGGGGCGCTTTCGGGATGATACTGAACGGTGAGTAACGGATAGCCGGATTTTAAAATTCCTTCCACCGTATCGTCGTTCAAATTGAGAAACGATACCGGCTCGTCGATTCGATGATCGTCGATCACCGCAAAACCGTGATTCTGCGAAGTGATTTCCACCTGACCGGTCGCCAAATTTTTTACCGGCTGATTTCCACCGCGATGCCCGAACTTCATCTTCTCCGTTTTTTTACCCAGAGAAAGTCCGATGATTTGATGTCCGAGGCAGATTCCAAAAAGAGGATATCCCTTTTCCATAATCTTCCGAGTCGCGGAAATCGCGTAGTCCAACGGAGCCGGATCTCCCGGACCATTGGAAAGAAAGAACGCATCCGTTCCTTCCTTCATGATGTCTTCCGCAGAGGTTTGCGCGGGATAAACCGTAACCGCAAAACCTGACGCGTCGAGAAGACGAAGAATGTTCGTTTTCACACCGTAATCATACACTGCGAGTTTGTATTTTTTCCCGGTATGAGTTCCAAAGATGTATTTAGAATGAGTGCTGACTACTTTGGCAAGATCCGCGTTCACGATTCCCGGAAAGGATTTTACTTTTTCCAAAAAGGAGGGGGAATATTCGGGAGCGATAAAAATTCCACCGTTGGGAGAACCGTTGGTCCGGATATACCGAGTTAGTTTTCTCGTATCGATTCCTTGAATTCCTGGAATTTTGTATTCTTTGAGAAATTGAGCCAGGGTTTTCTGGGATTTAAAATTAGAAGGACGATCCACGTATTCTTTTACGATCAGCCCGCTGGCTTGGATCTTGGAAGATTCCATGTTGTCCGGATGGATTCCGTAATTCCCGATCATGGGATAAGTAAGAGTGACGATTTGATTGCAATAGGAAGGATCCGTTAGGATTTCTTGATAACCCGCTAAAGAGGTGTTAAAAACAACCTCGCCGACCGATTCCGTTTCATAACCGAAGGATTCTCCTTCTATGACAGTGCCATTATCGAGAACCAAGAACGCTTTCATCTGCATACAGCGTCGGGACGGGTTGGGGCGTAGTCAAGGTTTTTCCCCCGCAAATGCAAATCGGTTGAAAAATATGTCCGATTTTCGCGAATGGAAACGGGGGAATCCCCAATTTAGTTCCTGGAAAATAATAAGAATGTATAGGCTCACACTGCCAGATCAATCCGTAAAGGAAGTCGCCGAAGGTTTTACCTTCCGCGACTTCATCGAAAAAGAATTACCGTTCTTAAAAAACAAAGCGCTCGCTGTACGCCTCAACGGCACGGATATCCAGGACTTATCCCGAACGGTGGAGACAAACGCAACCATAGAAATACTCACATTCACCGAAAAAGACGGATGGAAAACCTTTCAACATTCCGCGGCGCATTTGCTCGGAATGGCGGTTCAGAATTTATATAAAAACGCAAATCTCACCGTGGGTCCGGTCATCGATAACGGTCCCGGATTTTTCTATTACGATATCGACTTTGGAGGCGTGGTCATTACGCCGGAAGATCTTCCCAAGATCGAAGCCGAGATGGAAAAAATCGTAAAGGCGGATCACAAGATTTGGAGAAAGGTCGTTTCGAAAAAGGAAGCGATCGACACCTTTCAAAAACTCGGGGAAAAGTATAAGATCGAAATCATCGATCAGATTCCAAGCGAGGAAGTTTCCATCTATGGAATGGGAGAATGGTTTGATCTTTGCCGAGGACCGCACGTTTCCAATTCGGGAATCTTAAAATCCTTTAAACTGACCGCGATCTCCGGTGCGTATTGGAAAGCAAACAAGGATAACGCGATGCTCACCCGTATCTACGGAGTTGCGTTTCCTTCCAAAAAAGAATTGGATCAATATCTCTTTCAGGTCGAAGAGGCGAAAAAAAGAGATCACAGAAAAATCGGAAAGGAAATGGATCTATTCTCTTTTCAAAAAGAAGGTCCCGGGTTTCCGTTTTGGCATCCCAAAGGAACGATCCTATGGAACGGGCTCGCGGAATATCTCAGAGGCGAATGTAACAAAAGAGGCTATCAGGAAATCAAAACTCCCGCGGTTCTTTCTTCGGAGCTTTGGAAAAAATCCGGACACTGGGATAATTTTCATGAGAACATGTATTTTACGGATATCGACGAAGAGGACTATGCGTTAAAGCCGATGAATTGTCCGGGATGTTCCTTGATCTACAAACATCATCTTCATTCGTATCGGGAATTGCCAATTCGATTCGCGGAATTCGGAAGTGTACATCGTCACGAGTTGCACGGGGTTTTACACGGACTCTTTCGTGTGAGAGCGTTCACTCAGGACGATTCTCATATCTATGCTCCTCTGGATTTTCTGGAATCGGAAGTCATGGATATCATCGACTTTACGTTTGCCGTATATAATAAATTTGGATTTTCCGAATTCAAAACCTTTATCGCGACAAGACCCGAAAAATCGCAGGGAAAAGACGAGGATTGGGAATACGCAACCAACACTCTAAAAGCTTCTCTTGAGAAAAAAGGAATTCCTTACGGAATCAAGGAAGGCGAGGGCGCGTTTTATGGGCCGAAAATCGAATTCAATATCAAGGATTCGATCGGAAGACTCTGGCAATGCGGAACCATACAGGTTGATTTTTCCATACCCGAACGATTTGAACTGGATTATACGGACAGCGACGGTCAGAAAAAAAGACCGGTCATGATTCACAGAGCGATTTATGGATCCTTGGAACGGTTCATCGGAATTTTGATCGAACACTACGAAGGAAAATTCCCGCTTTGGATTTCCCCAAATCAAGTGAGAATTTTGACCGTGACCGAAAAGGTGACCGATTACGCAAAAGAAGTCTATCGCGAGTTAGTCGATGCCGGTTTCCGAGTGGAATTGGATACCCGAAATGAAAAGATCGGCGCTAAGATTCGAGATTCTATTTTAAAAAAGACGAATTATCTTTTGGTTTTAGGGGAAAAGGAAATGGAATCGGGCACAATCGCCGTGCGTAAACTCGGACAGGAAGATACAAAAACTCTGACTCGTCCGGGATTTATTTCCAATTTGCAGGAAGAAATCAAGGCGAGCTGATTTGTCAAGGATAGGGTCTTCTGGATCCTATCCTTGTTAGGCGGCAGGCCAAAATTTTCCATCGATCCTCTGTTTTCAAAATCACACTTCTGAATTTCAAAGCGAAAATTTCGAAGGATGTGGGAACTTATACGATTCTAAAAGTGGACAATGGGATCGATTTCAAATTTCTGGCGATTGTGTCAAACGACGATAAAGGCGGATTCTACTTTGAAACTGAAATGTGGGAACTCCCCACTTTTGGTTTTACGATCGAATCTATCACAAATTCAAAATCGGTTTTTAAAATCGCTTCCGACAAGATCGGATCACCGAATGGATTCAAAAATTGAAATCTTTTTTCTTGTTTTTGGGAAAGAATGCGGAGATTTATCGGCCGATGTGCCGATTTGCGAAATTCCGCTTGAAATAAAGCCCGATTCTCCCGAAATAGAATCAAAAATCGCTTGAAAACAGGCCTGAGAATAAAATCTTGGAAATCTAGCCGGAGAATGAATGCAGAGGAAACCGAGTCAAAAATCAGCAACGGATAAGCTTTTCAATCATCGAATCAATGAGAAAATTACGGGTGTATCCCGAGTTCGTTTAGTTTCGGACGACGGAGTGGCAATCGTATCTTTCGAAGAGGCTCTTCGAAAAGCAAGAGAGGAAAACTTAGATCTCGTAGAAGTGTCCGGAGATCAGGAAGTTCACGTTTGCAAGATCATCGATTACGGTAAGTATAAATTCGAATTACTCAAAAAGAGTAAAGAGGCTAAAAAGAAACAACACGTAATCAACGTAAAAGAAATTAAGATCCGTCCTCGGATCGAGAGTCATGATTACGATATCAAAAAGAAACACGCTCAGGAGTTTTTGGGCAAGGGAGACAAGGTAAAAGTCAGTCTCCGTTTTCGTGGTCGCGAAATGATGCATTCCGATCTTGGTATGAAAGTTGTTTATAGAATGGTCGAGGACCTGAAAGAATTCGGAACCGCGGAAAGAGATCCGATTCAAGACGGTAAACAGATCGTAGTAATTATTAATCCGAAATAATTCCCGGAATATAGGATCGAAGGTAGATTAAGATGCCCAAGTTGAAGACGAACAGAGCCGCAGCAAAGCGTTTCAAGTTCACAAAGCACAACAAAATCAAACGCAAGAGTATGAACACCCGTCACATCTTGACCAAAAAGGGACCGAAAAGAAGAAGACGTCTTCGCGGTTTGACCTTGGTCAATAATTCTGACTGGAAATCCATAGTTAGATTAATGCCTTACGGAGCGCGATAATGCCTAGAGCGGTCAACGGAACCATCCACAAAAACAGAAGAAGAAAAGTCCTAAAGGACGCCAAAGGATTCCGCGGCGCTCGTTCTAAACTGTATAGAACGGCAAAAAGTGCGGTAATGAAAGCGGGGCAATGGGCCTATCGCGATCGGAAAGCGAAGAAAAGAGATTTTCGTAAACTCTGGATCATAAGAATTAACGCTGCTGCGAGAGAAAATGGTTTGTCTTATTCCGTATTTATGAATTCCCTAAAAAAATTGGGAATCGATATGGATCGCAAATCTCTTGCGGAACTGGCTTTTAGCGACCGGGAAGTATTCAATGCCCTGGTTGAAAAAATCAAAGTAACCGGATAATCAATCCTGCTTGACCGGAAGTCGACAGCCCTGTAAACTTACAGGGCTTTTTCTGTTTTCAGAGAATCGTTTTTTTAAGGAGAATCAGGTATGCTCACTATGGAGACCATTGAAGAATTAGAAAGCAAGGTCATTAAAGCCCTAGAACTCATCGGTGATCTTCGCGCTGAAAATGGTCGCTTAGAATCCGAAAACGAAACGCTCCGTGCAGAAAATGACCAGATGAAACTGGCGATGGAAGAGAAGGAGAAGGAACTTTCTTCTCTTCGTACACAACTTCAAAAAACGACTTCCGAACTGAACGAACTCAAAGAAAGAGAGCAAAAACTCGAAGGAAAAATCAATCAACTTCTCGGAAGATTGGATTCCTTACCCGCGGGCGGAGCGATCTCGTCTTCCGCACCCTCATCCAATGCGGCTCCGATTGCGACGGCGGCTGCAAGTGCGGCTGTGGCCTCCAACGTTGTCAAAGAATCCGCTTCCGCAGAAGATGAGTTTGGCGAAGACGACGAAATCATTCTTCTGGATGAAGATGACGATGATATTTCTTTGATCACCGAAGTTTCGGACAACGACGACGACATTTTAGAAATTACCGAAGACGAAGAAACCGCAGAGGATTTCAGTCCTCTTACCGCCGGAGAAGACGATGAAGATATCATCATCGAAGATGACGATGATGCGATCAGTGTTTTTGACGCGGACGAAGACGACGATTTTTTGATCATCGAAGACGATCCTAAGACCTGAGGTTTTCATTGGAACCTCGCAGGGTAAAAGTCAGAATCCTGGGTGAGGAATACACCATTCTCGGAGAAACGGGAGAGGATTATATCCAAGCCCTCGCGGATCAGGTAGATCGAAAACTCAGAGAATTGGGAGCTGGGATGCCCGGGGCTTCTCGTCAAAAATTGGCGATTTTAGCCGCATTGAATTTTGCGGATGAATTGCAGCAAGTGAAAGAAATCAAAAATGATCCGACCCCGGGTTCTACGACGGGAACGGTTGAGATCGAAGAAAAAACCCGCAAGCTGATTACGATGTTGGAGGAAGGAATCATAGGAGATCTCTGAGTTTTCTTTCCTTCTAAATTTGATCCTTAGTAATTTTCATTGAAACTGCAGTCTAGAAACGCACTCCGAACTCTCCTCACACTTTTGGAAAAAAGACAGGAAAAAGATCTGCAAATCCTGGAATTGTTAAGAGAAGTGACGGCCGACGCGCAAAAAATCATAGCGTATGCGCCGGATCGTTGGGAAGTAAAGGTGGACCCGGAGATTCTGGGTTGGAACCGGTCCGATAAAGAAATTTATTTTCCAAAGATGATGGGTCAAAAGCTGGAATTCATTTTTCCGGAAGGTTGGGAAGACGGACCTTTTGGAATCATGGAACCGATCGGAAGTAAAATATTGGATTTTCACAAAGCGGACCTGATCCTTGTTCCCGCTTTAGGTTATGATGAGCGTGGTTATCGACTCGGACGTGGAGCCGGTTTTTATGACAGAACTTTATACGATGTCAATCCCAACAAACTGATTGGTCTCACCTATGAAGAACTTTTTCCGGCGATGTTTGAAAAAGAAGATCACGACATAAGAGTTGGTTGTGTGATTACGGAGAAAAAAATCTATCAAATCGTCTGAAAAAACGGTAAAATACTGTCTATTTCCAAGTATAGTGTAAGAATTTTTGCGTTTGAGGATTTCTTTCTTTCGAATTTTCTTGAAAAACAAATTGCTCTCTGTTTTATATATTGATCCTGGATTTTGTATGGAGAATCACCTGACTCATGGCCTCATTTGATAATAAACAATATCTTGAATCCTTGGAAGCGGATAAAATTACTGAATCCCAAAAAGAATATCTAACCTTCAATGTGGAAGCGGAGATTTTCGGAATCGATATTCTGATGATCCATGAAATTCTCAAACCCGTTCCGATTACGAGAATTCCGAATGGAGAGGATTATATTTTAGGAGTGATTAATCTTAGAGGTGAGATCATTCCGATATTAGATTTGAAACAGGTTTTTGGAATCGGCTACAGCGAAATCATTCCTTCCACAAGAATCATTGTGGTGGTTCATGAAGAAAAACGGGCCGGTATTCTCGTGGATATGGTAAAACAGGTGATCAAGATTCAACACGATAAGATCAGTAAAGCGACCGACGATCTGACTCTCAATTACAGTTCTTTGATCGAATCTGTCAGCCAAGCGGACGATACGTTGATACTCAATCTGAACCTATCGGTCCTGATCAATTTTGAACAAGAGGCAGACTAATGGCTGGAATTCTTGGAGAATACACGGAACTTTTTTTAGAAGAATCGGAAGATCAGATCGAGGAATTAAACGCCAACCTTCTGAGATTGGAAGCGGATCATAAAAATCTCGCAATCATCAACGATATCTTCCGGGCCGCGCATTCCTTAAAAAGTTCGGCGGCCTTTGTCGGTTTATACAATCTATCCGATCTCGCTCATAAGATGGAGAATCTTCTTCAGCTCACAAGAGATGGAAAACTGGAAGTCAAACTTCCTCTCGTCAATTTACTTTTTCAATGTTTTGATTTGATTAAATACGTTATCCGCAACGTAGCGGAAGGAAAAAAAATCGACACCCCGTTTACCGAGATGATCCAGAAGCTAGACGCTTACGAAAAAAATCCCTCTTCGTTTTCGTCTTCTGTTGCAAGTTCTACAACGTCTCCTCCTGCCGAGGCTTCACCTCAGCCGGCAGAACAAGCCAAGCCCGTTGCAAAGGTTCCCGCTCCGGCGACTTCCGCATCCTCCGGAATTCGAGAAATCTTACTCGAAGCGGAGGAAGTCAAAGAATTGGAAGACGAGATTCAGAAGTCCGGCAAGTGTTGGAAAATTTCCGTCAGTCTCGGAAAAGATTCTCCGATGAAAGGGCTTCGTTTTTCTTTGATTCTCCAAAACCTGAAAAATTTGGGAGTTGTTTATAAGTCGTATCCGGATCTGGAAGAATTGGAAAAGGGAATCGATGTCATTTCGATCACTCTTCTATTTTTATCCTCCGAAGCCGTGGAGCAAATTCGAACCGCAGCGAACGTGGATATGGTCGAATTTTTGGACATTCAGGAATATACTCCGACTCTTCAAGAGGAATCTTCGGTCTCCAACTTTAAGATGGACGACGATATGGCTTCTTCGGAGTCGCGGGTTACTCTCAAAAGTATCAAGGTATCTTCGGATAAATTGGATCAGCTCATGAACAACGTAGGAGAGCTGATCATCACAAACTCCGGATTTCAAAGAATTTACGACGACTTGGTTCGTATTTTCGGAGAGGATCAGTTGTTCAACGATCTCAAATCCAGAATCGATTTGATCAACCGGATCTCCAAAGAACTTCAATCCGGAATCATGAACATCCGAATGGTTCAAATTTCCACGGTGTTTAGAAGATTCTCCAGACTCGTTCGAGATCTTTCTCTTGAAACCGGTAAAAAGGTAAATCTGGTTCTAAGCGGAGAATCCACGGAGCTGGATAAAAAAGTCATCGATGCTTTGGGTGAACCACTGTTGCATCTTCTCCGCAATTCGGTTGATCACGGAATCGAAACCCCTGCGGAAAGAGCGGCGGCCGGCAAGTCGCAGGAAGGAACCGTAGAGTTGAATTCGTATCAGGGCGGAAGCAATATTATGGTGGAGATCCGAGACGACGGAAGAGGTCTCGACGCCGAAAAAATTCTCCGCAAGGCGATCGAAAAAGGTCTCGTAAACGCGACCGAGGCCGCGAACCTTTCCGAACAGGAAATCTATCAATTTATCTTTCAGGCGGGATTTTCCACTGCGGATAAAATCACCGATATTTCCGGCCGCGGTGTGGGAATGAACGTTGTCAACAATCTCATCCAGGAATTCAAAGGAAAAATTTTGATCAACAGCACAAAGGGACAGGGAACTTCCTTTGTGCTTTCCTTTCCTCAGGCTCTTGCCATCATTCCTTCGATTCTCGTTTTGATGGAGGAAGAAGTGTATGCATTCCCCCTTTCCGAAGTCAACGAAACGATCAAGATTCACAACGATCAGATCACAACCCTCGAAGGAAACGAAATCATCAATCTCAGAGGCGAGGTGCTTCCGATCTACAGACTCAATCGGATTATCGGTCTTCAGGACAAGACCGATAGAGAAGAATTTCCGGTCGTCATCGTTCAATACAAAGGACGCAAGATCGGATTTATGGTCGATGAACTCGTGGGCAAACACGAGACGGTCATCAAGTCCCTCGAAAAGAATTTTAAAAACATCCACGGTTTAACCGGAGCCTCTATCATGGGGGACGGAACCATCATCATGGTTTTGGATATTCCGGGGATCGTGGAAATCGCTTCCGAACTCGAGGATTCGGATACCGTGGTTCGTTACCACCTCGAAACGATGAAACGGATCAGTTCGATTCATTCCGCGGATCGGGAAGAGGAACTTTACATCCAAAAAACGACAAACCCGACTAACGTTTACAATTATAAACTTCACGAGATCACAAACCGCGAACGTCTGAAAAAGAAAAAGACCGAAAGAAACCGAGATATAAAACGTGTGACCGTGGAAAAAGAGGAAGTATTCCGAGAAGAAAAAGAACTCGCGGCCGCTCTCAGCGTGGAAATGAAATCCCCCGCTGAAAGACAATTGCCCGTAAACACGGATCCGGAAAGTATTCATTCTTCTCAAACCCCGACTTCGCCTACGATCACTTCGTATAGTAGTGACGCCCCTGTTTCTCCCAAAAAAACGTTTGTTTCCTCGGAAGACGAGTATCGTTCTCATATCACCGACATTGCTTTGGATCAATCCGCAAGTGCAGAAGAACAAAAACGGGCAAAGGCGATTATCGATAGCTTTCTAACGCAGAAAAAAGAGCGTACGATGTCGGTCGCTCCTTCCAAAGATTTTAAGGGAGCTCTTTCCAAAGAAGAACTCAAAAAATTGGAGAATGTGGTCAATACCGGAATGATGAACGCCGGTATGGTTCTTTCCCAACTTTTGAAAAAGAACATCGATCTTTTTATTCCTGAAATTATCATGAACGACAGGGACGGTCTCGCGGAAGAAATTCGTTTTTCGGAGGACCATTTTTACGGTTTGAAAATCCGCATGAACGGGGATCTCAACGGAAATCTTTTGATGATGTTTTCCCGGGAAAACGCAGGAAATCTCGCGAGAGAACTTCTCGGCTCGGAACCGATTCCGGGGGAAGGTCTGACCGACGATGCTAAATCCGTTTTGAGTGAGATTTCGAATATCGTCTGTTCCTCCGTGATGAACTCCATCTCCAATAAGGCGAAAGCTACCGTAATGCCTTCCGTTCCCGAATTTTTAGAAGGAACTTTTATGCAGGTGTTGGACGTGGTCAAACCGGAGAGAACCAAATTCTTGAGTATGCTCACCGAATTCAATCATGAAGGAAACGATCTCTTGGGGGTTTTGTTGTTTCTTCCGGACTTTGACGAACTGATTCACTTGATACCGAGGTTCTGATTTCAATGATTCAAAACCCGGTTCGAGCGGTCATTGTGGATGATTCTCTCTTAGTCAGAAACATCATCTCCGATCAAATCCAAAAAGATTCCAAGATCCTGGTTGTCGCGACGGGTAAAACCGGAGTGGATTGCATTGATCTCGCGCAAAAATTGCAACCGGATATCATCATTCTCGACGTGGAGATGCCGATCATGGACGGATTGACCGCTCTTCACGAATTGCAGAAAAAGAAACTGGGAATTCCAGTGATCATGCTTTCCGTTTTGACCCAAAATGGAGCCGACGCTACTTTTAAAGCCCTCGAATACGGAGCGATCGACTTTGTCCCGAAACCTTCCAGCGCGTTTCAGTTTGATCCGGAAGAGATCGGCAACATTCTCAAATCAAAAATTCTCGCTTACTTCGAAAGTAAAATTCAGATTCCTTCGATCGCCGCGCGTAAAAAAGTTCTGGTGCCTTCTTTCTCGACTGAGGAATTACCCGGAAAAAAATCCCCGATTCAGGCGATCTGTATCGGAACTTCCACGGGAGGTCCGAGAGCTCTTCAAGAGGTGTTCTCCCGAATTCCCGGAGATCTATCTCTTCCCGTTCTTGTAGTGCAACATATGCCCGCTGGTTTTACAAAAGCGTTTGCGATGAGACTCAACGATCATGCAAAAATCAAAGTCAAAGAAGCGGAAGACGGAGAACCGATCGAGCCCGGAACCGGTTATGTGGCTCCGGGAGATTTGCATCTTTCGATTCAATCCAGAGCCGGGAGGAAATGGATTGCCCTGAACAGGGAAGCTCCCGTAAATGGACACAGACCTTCCATTGAAGTCCTCCTAAACAGCGCGATTGAAGAATACAAGGGCGGCATCATCGGTGTGATCATGACCGGGATGGGCAAAGACGGATCTGCGGCTATGGTAAAAGTCAGAGAAGCCGGAGGTTCCACGATCGCGCAGGACGAACAAACTTCCGTAATTTATGGAATGAACCGTCAGGCAGTTGAAATGGGAGGCGTCGAATATATCGAGCCTGTTACTGAAATCATCAATAGGATCCAAATCATTTTGAAAGAGAGAGGAATTTAATATGGCCAGAATTCTCGTTGTGGATGACGCCAAATTCATGAGAACCATGGTAAAGGATGCGCTCACCCAAACCGGTCATGAGATTGTTGGGGAAGCGGAAAACGGAAATATTGCAGTCGAGCAATACAAGACTTTGAAACCGGATCTGGTTACGATGGATATTACCATGCGTGAAAAAGACGGGATCGAAGCTGCTCAAGAAATATTTAAGTTGGACGCTAAGGCAAGAATCATCATGGTTACCGCGCTTGGGCAAGAAGATCTTTTAGCAAAAGCGATCAAAATGGGAGTGAAAGACTTCGTAGTAAAACCGTTCTCACCCGAAAGACTGCAACAGGCGGCTGACAAAGCTCTCAATTCATAAGGGTCGTCTTTGAATGGAGAATGAAGATTCCGGTAAGTCCTTTGTGGTTCAATGGAATAATTCCGAGGGGGGGTTGTCAGAAGGTCCTCTGTCAGTTCTTTGGAATTTGATTGAAAGTTACAAAGTAGACATCTTTGATGTTTCTCTCTCTCGCATCACCCGGGATTTCTTAAGTTTTCTCCGAGTTTCAGAGACCCTCTCTTTGGATCTGAGTGCGGAATACGCCCTCATGGCCGCCAATTTGATCTATCTCAAGTCCAAGGCACTGTTGCCGGATCCCGGATTTGAAGAAGAAGACTACGAACCGCCTCTTCCGCCGGAACTTGTAGAAAAACTTTTAGAACATAAAAAATTTCAACTCACAGCCAAAAAACTTTCGGAAGTGGATCAGGTCCAATCGGGAGTTTTTAGAAGGGAATCGAACGTCACCTTGGACGACGAAGAAAACTGGTTGGACGTTTCTCTCATCGAACTCATTTCTGCGTTCAACGAAATTCTCGAAGCCAAAACACCGGATGCGGAAATTTCCGCGCTACTCACCACCCCTCATCGATTTACCGTAGAAGAAAAAATGGAAAAAATTCTATCTTCACTACGGGAAAAAAAGGAAGTTTCTTTCCCGGAATTATTTGAGAAGGAACAACCGGAAAAAGCAGAAATCGTTGCCACTTTTCTGGCATTGCTGGAACTAAGTAAGCAGAGGATTCTCCGCGCGAGGCAACATAAGCTTTTCGGAGAAATCCGTTTATTTCTCATAGAGGGACAGTGGAACGGGACAGAGCAGCACTCAAAGGATTGATCGAAGCATTACTTTTTGTTTCCGGTGAACCCTTAAAATTGGCGAGTATCGCGAAATCCGCCGGAGTCGAAAAAACTGACGCTCGAGAAATTCTGGACGAACTCATCTTAGACTATTCCGAAAAAAACGGCGGCTTTCTTCTGAGAGAAATCGCCGGAGCCTATCAGTTCGTAACCAATGAAAGTTTTGCAGAACTGTTGGGACATATCTTTAAAGAAAAAAGAAGAGAACAACTTTCCAGATCCAGTTTGGACACTCTTGCAATCATAGCCTACAAACAACCCATCACACTTCCGGAGATAGACGAAATCCGGGGAGTTTCTTCTCGGGCGATGGTAACTTCTTTGATCTCTAAAAAACTGATCAAACCGATCGGGAACAAGGAAGTTCCCGGAAGACCTGCGTTGTATGGAACCACGAAAGAATTCTTGATTCATTTTGGATTGAATAAACTATCGGATCTTCCGGCGCCCGTAGAAGTAAAAGAGCTAAAATTCGAAAACTTGGATGATCTCCTCGAAAATGAGTGACCTCGATCAAAAACTAAAAACCTTTCGGGATCAAATCGATTCCTTGGATCAAGAAATCGTAAAAGCGATTCAGAATCGCGCGGAGTTTGCGTCCAAAATCGGCGAAATCAAACGGGAAAGAAACGAACCCGTCTTTCGTCCCGATCGGGAAAAAGAAGTTTATGAAAAGATAAAGTCTCTGAGCGCAGGACCTCTTCCTGATAAGGTCCTCATCGCGATTTATCGCGAGATCATGTCCGGATCGATCTCGGTCGAAAAAGGACTCGAAGTAGGATATCTCGGACCCGCGGGTTCTTTTTCCAATCAAGCGGTTCGCGCCCGATTCGGAGCATCCATCAACGCGTTGGAATTCAATTCCATCCCGGATGTGTTTCGCGCTGTGGAAACGGATAAGATCGATTACGGAGTGGTTCCCGTGGAAAACTCAAGCGAAGGGTTGGTCAATTCCACCTTGGATCAATTTTTGATTTCGGATCTTCTCATCTATTCGGAACACTATTTAAGAATCAGCATCAGCTTACTCGGATTCGAACACGATCTTTCCAAGATCAAAACTTTATACGGAATCAAGATCGCCAATTCTCAATGTAAGAATTGGCTCGCCGCAAATCTTCCTCATGTGGAAATTGTGGAAACGTCTTCCACCGCAAAGGCCGCGCAGATCGTGGCCGAAAAAAAAGAAGGATGTGCCGCGATCGCGTCTCTGATCGCAGCTGAAATTTACGGACTCAGTTTGATTCGGGAATCCATCGAAGATCTCGCGGACAACACGACTCGATTTTTGATCATAGGAAAAAATCAATGTCCTCCCACCGGAAACGATAAAACTTCCGTGGTTTTTTCCTGTCCCGATAAACCCGGAGCTTTGTATCGGGTACTCAAACCTTTTTTTGATCATCAGCTCAATCTTACAAAGATAGAATCCAGACCCACTCGAAGAAATTCCTGGGAGTATAACTTCTTTATCGATTTTCACGGTCATCAAAAAGACGAATCCATCCAAGCCGTTCTTTCCGGTCTGAAAGAGAATACGATTTTTCTCCGGGTTCTCGGTTCCTATCCGATGTCCCCACAAATCCTGTGAAATCAGAATTTTCTAATATTCTCATCTATGGTTTGGGGCTTATGGGAGCCTCCTTGTCTCTTTTGCTCAAAAAAAAAGGGATTTCCGCATCCATAACCGGAGTCGTCAGTTCTTCCAAAAGCAAGACAAAGGGGGAATCCTTAAAATCCGCGGACACGATTCTTACATCTGAAGAATTTCATTCTACCAAGAAATGGAAAGATTACGATTTTATCATATTCGGTGTTCCCGTTGATTTGACCGCGAAACTTATCGGCGAGCTTCCTCTGGATTATTCGGGTATCGTTACCGATCTCGGATCCACAAAAAAAGAAATCATCCATGCGGTGGAATCGCGTTTTCCGAATTCGCATAATTATGTTTCCTCGCATCCCATGTGCGGATCCGAGGAGTCCGGGCTCGAGTTTGCGAACGTTTCTCTCTACGAGGGAAGGCTTTGTATTCTTACTTCCCCTAAAAATGCAAACTCGGAAGCCAAAAAAAAACTGGAAACGTTTTGGAGAACGGTGGGCACGGAAGTCATAGAAATTCCCGCTGATGAACACGATTCCATTCTATCCTATCTATCACATTCTCCTCATATACTTTCTTCGATCATGGCGGACTGGGCGGCCAATCAAAAGATTATCAAACGATACACCGATCTTTCTCCGATTCCTTTAAACGGAGGGGGATTCCGGGATATGACCCGGATCGCAGGGTCCAATCCGAAGATGTGGTCCGCGATTTTTGCCTCCAATCAGAACGAGATCCATCAATCTCTTTTGGATTTTAGGAATCGTCTTGATATCGTATTAGAAAAATTGAATCCAAAAAACATTCTGGATCCGAAGGAATGGGAACGTTTTATGGAAACTTCTCGAAAGTCCAGAGATTATATTTTGAAGAACCAGGATGATTCCAAGAAACACTAAACTCAAATCCCGAGAAATTCAAGTTCCCGGTGACAAATCCCTTTCCCATCGCTCCGTTTTGTTCGCCGCGCTTTCCAAGGGAAAGTCCAAGGTGACCGGATTTTTAGAAGCGGAAGACCCGTTGCATACGATGTCCGCGTTTACAAAACTCGGCTTAAAAACACAAAAGATCCGGCCGGGGGAATACGAATTTGAAAGTCCCGGAAAGGATAAGCTCGTTGGCCATAACGTGGAGCTTGATTTTGGAAACGCGGGAACCGGAATCCGTTTGTCCGCGGGGCTGATCTGCGGTTTGCCGGGAGTGAACGCGATTTTAACCGGAGACGATTCCTTAAAAAAACGTCCTATGGGGAGGATCATCAAGCCTCTTATGTCGATGGGAGCTTCGATTGCGGGGCTCGGAGAAAAAGAAACCGCGCCTTTGAAGATTCAGGGTAAACAACTCGGCGCATATAAATACGAAAGTCCGATTGCGAGCGCTCAGATCAAATCCTGTCTCATGCTCGCCGCGATTTCGTCGTCAACGGAGTTGGAATATTCGGAAAATATACTATCTCGCGATCATACGGAAAACATGTTTCGATTTCTCGGAAACAAGATCGAATATTTGACTCCGCTTCATTTTAAAATTTCTCCTCCTTACGTTTTGAACGGAGGGGAGTTTAAGGTGCCGGGGGATATTTCTTCCGCCGCGTTTTTTTTGGTTCTAGGCGTTTTGGCTAAAGAAGGAAATCTTTTGATACAGAACATCGGACTCAATCCGGCGAGAATCGGAATTTTGACCACGCTCGAACTCATGGGTGCAAAGATCGAAGTATTAAACCGAAGAATCGAATGCGGAGAGCCCGTAGGGGATCTGAAGACATATCCTTCTACTTTAAAAAAAGTGAATATTCCGGAGGAGCTGATTCCTTCGATCATTGACGAGATTCCGATCCTTTCGGTAGCCGGACTTTTTACGGAAGGCGGTTTTGAAATCCGTCACGCAGAAGAGTTGCGTGCAAAAGAATCGGATCGGATTCATACGATGGTTTCCAATTTTCGCGCGCTCGGAATCGAGGTGGAGGAATTTCAGGACGGTTACGCGTTAGACGGAACTTCCAAACATTCCGAAAACGTTTGGGCTTCCTTGAAAACGGGGAAACGGATTCCCATTCTATCGTTTATGGATCATAGGATCGCGATGAGTTTTTTGATCTTAAAGGCGCTTTCCGGTTTTAAGCTGGAAATCGACGAAACTTCCTGGATCGAAACATCCTTTCCGGGTTTTGAAGAATTACTCAAGGGATGCCTGAATGAATGAGAACGTAATCGCCTTGGACGGCCCTGCTGGTTCCGGCAAAAGTACGGTCGCGAGACGGATCGCGGAAAAGATAGGTTATAATTACTTAGATACCGGAGCTTTTTACAGAGCCGTAACCTTATATCTCCACAGATTATTTCAAGGCTCGTCTAACGCGGGCACGTTTGAAGATTGGGTCAAAACTTCCGAAGCCAAAAATTCCATAACGGATGCTCACATTCTTTGCGAATTTTCCTCCGGGAATGAAAATCGAATTTTCCTCAACGGAGAGGACGTTTCTCTTGCGATCCGAACTCCTGAAATCACCAGAGAGATCAAACACATCGCAAATCAAAGAATCTACAGAGACTTCGTAAATAAAGAACTCCATTCTTTGGCTAAACTTCATAAGTTGATCATGGACGGGAGAGATATCGGAACCGAAGTGTTTCCGGATGCGAGATTCAAATTCTTTCTTACCGCTTCTTCCAAAATCCGTGCCGAAAGAAGAACGCTTCAGTTGAAAGAGCAGGGGATCGAAGCGGATCAAGACGAGATCGAAAGAGAGATCTTTCTTCGCGACAAATCGGATACGGAACGCGAGATTGCCCCCCTCTATCAGGCAAAGGACGCAATCCTGATTGACACTGATATCCTCTCCAAAAATAGTGTAATTAGCAAGATCCTCGAGATTCTGGATCGATGACCCCCGAACATTCCAGACGGATCCCAGACTACCATTTTAGCCGAGTAACCTACGCCCCATGACAAACAAGGAAGAGAAGTCCACTTTTGCAGAAGTATTCAAACAGTGGGAACAATCAATACACGAAGAACCGGAACTCCGGAAAGATCAAGTCGTTGAAGGAAAAATCGTCTCAGTAGACAACGACTACGTTTATGTGGCAATCGAAGGGCTCAAGCAAGAAGGCCGTATTCCAAGAGGAGATTTCGACGAAACTCCGGAACGCGGAAATTATGTCTCTGCAATCGTAAAAAGAAAGGAATCTCAGGATTCCGGATGTATTCTCTCCAAAAAAGAAGCCGACCAAAGAAAGGGTTGGGAGATCGTCAAAGAAGCGTTTAAAAACAGCTACCAAGTGACCGGTCGTTTGGTAAATGAAATCAAAGGCAAAGGTTATATCGTAAATGTAGAAGGAGTAGATCTCTTTTTACCCGCCTCGCAACTTAGCTATAAATTCAAAGAAGGGGAAACCTTTAAAAGCAAAGAGCTCGAATTCAAAATCATCGAACTCAATGATCGCACTCGTTCCGGGGTAGTCTCCAGAAAAAAACTTCTGGATGAGGTAAACGAGGAAAAATGGGACGCTCTTCTTCTCAAACTCAAAGTGGGTGATAAAGTCGCTTCTACGGTGAGCAAGATCGCTTCTTTCGGAGTTTTCTGCGAAGTGGACGGAGTCACCGGACTTCTTCGTCAGAGAGATATCTCTTATAAAAAATACGCACCGTTTAAACAATACTTTCAGATTGGTCAAGAAGTGGAACTTGTCGTGCTCGAACTCGACAAGGAAAACAACAAACTCGCGTTAGGTCTGAAACAACTCTACGAAGATCCTTGGGTTTGGGCGGAACGTTCTTTGGAAAAAGAAATGGTAATCCGCGGAACCGTAACTTCTTTAACCAAGTTCGGAGCATTCGTAGAATTGAAAGAAGGTCTGGAAGGATTGATTCATACTTCCGAACTGGCTTGGGCTAAAAAACCTCCTCAGCCAAAAGACATATTAAAAAAGGGTCAAGAAGTGGAAGCTCTGGTTTTGGACATCGATTTCAAAAGCAGAAGACTTTCTCTCGGACTCAAACAACTTCAACCGAATCCCTGGGATCAGCTTGGTCCTGAAATCCGCAGAGGAAACGTATTGGAAGGTGTGATCACCGGAATCACCAAATACGGAGCTTTTGTGGAAGTTGAAAACGGAATCGAAGGACTCATTCACATCAGCGATATCACTTGGGATGAAAAAGCATCCAACCCGACTTCTCAACTGAAGAAAGGCGACACAGTGAAGTATATGATCCTGGATGTAAACTTGGACGCGCAAAGAATTTCCTGCGGACTAAAACAACTTCTGGAAAACCCATACGAAATTTTCCGCAACGAACACCCGATCGGAACCATCGTAGAAGGAAAAATTAAATCCATTAAGGAATTCGGAATTTTTGTGGAAGTGGCTCCCGGTATCGAAGGATTGGTTCACATTTCCGAAGTACCGAACGGAAGAGAGACGAACATTTTGGAAGTTTACAAACCGGACGAAATCGTTAAAACCGCAGTGATCAAAGTGGATGTGAAGAATAAGAAAATCTCCTTATCCATCAAGGATTTTGACAAGGCACTTGAAAGAGAGGAAATGTCTAAGTATCTCAAAACTTCGGATACTCCATCTCGCGAAAGCTTGGGAAGCTTCCTAAACACTTCTCTCAGATAATATCCGGGATTAAGGAATTGATATGAAACGGTACGAATCCGGTCAGTTGACAAAAGAAGTCAAAGTAGATCCTTACGCGGACTTTCAAGGCAGTAAGTTGGAATTGGCTCTGATTCGATTTTTCAGAGCAGTCGCGACCCACATCAAACAAGTTCTGATCGGGGTAGGGGTGCTGGTCGTAATCGTTCTTGCTTTTGTGATCTACATTCAATATCAGGAATCCCAATTCGAAAAGGGTACAATCGCGCTCGAAGCGTTGGATAAAAAATTTCGTAACAATCCTTCGATCGATCTGAAAGAAAAAATCAAGGCCTATGAAGAGGTTTCCGTTCAGTATTCTTCTAAAAAACTGGATCTGAGACTTGCAAAAGCTCTTTCGGACTTATACTCCAGAAACGGAGAATTTCAAAAGGCCGCCGATAAACTGGAATGGGCCGGCAAAGGGATCGACGAACCGACCGAAATAAAAGCATACTACTTTTATCTTGCGGGGAATCTCCGAGAAAGAGAAGGCAACTTTACATTAGCCGAAACCAACTTCAATACCGCTGCTACGCTTCTCGCAAACACGCGAGAAGCAAACGGATTCCTAGCTTGGAGTCTTTACCAAACCGGAAGATTGAAAGCGAAGAACGGTAAAAAGGCGGAAGCGATCGAGTCTTTGAAAAAAGTTTTGGATCAGGACATCAAAACTCCCGCGACTGATTACAACACAGTCAAACAGTACGCTACATTTTTACTCATACAACTCAACCAGAAAGGCTGATGCTTACGCTGGCTTTGCCCAAAGGAAGACTCGCTACGGAGAGCATCGATCTGATGATCTCCAAAGGTTGGCTTTCCTCTAAACCTGATCCCGATTCCAAAGAGCTCATTTATAACGACCCTATGGGAAGAATCCGGATTCTTCTGGTGCGATCCCAGGACGTGGCGACCTACGTGGAACAATGCGCTGCAGATGCCGGAATCTGCGGCTGGGACGTCCTCAAAGAAGGTGGATATGATCTTGCGACGCCGCTCGATCTGCAGATCGGCAAATGCAGACTTTCTCTTGCCGCTCCGGAAGGATTTACTCTCGAAGCGCGTCATCGTAAGATTCGGGTCGCAACGAAGTATCCGAATCTTGCCAGAGAATTCTTTTTTCACAAAGGTTTGTCCTGCGAGATTTTCAAACTTTACGGAAGTATCGAACTTGCTCCCTTAGTCGGTCTTTCCGATTGTATAGTGGATCTTGTGTCTACGGGCGGAACCTTGAAGGCGAACGGACTGAAAGAATTGGACATAATTTTAGAATCTTCCGCCCGCCTCGTATTCAATCGTTCTTCTCTTTACGGAAAAAGAAAAGAAGCAGTGGAATTTATGGATTCTCTTTCTAAAATCGGATCAATCCTCGAGTTTCCATGAAATAATAGTTGAGGAATACCGGCTTCAAAAAACTATTGTTTAACAATTCATTTTCCCAAGAGGAAATCAATGGCAGTTCCCAAAAGACGCAAATCGAAATCAAAAGTAAGGACAAAACGGGCCCATCATGCCATCGGAAAACCAAATTTGGTTCCTTGTTCTAATTGTAATTCCTACAAACTTCCACATAGGATCTGTCCTACCTGCGGTTTTTACAAAGACCGCGTAGTTCTGGAGCCAAAAGTCAAGAAGGCAAAAGAAGATAACTAACTCCTATGATGTGGGTCGCCGTCGATGTAATGAGCGGCGATTACGGGCCGGAGAAAATTATTGAAGGCGCCGTAAATGCCGTTAACCAGGATGGAGCTCACGTCGTCTTGGTCGGCAGAGAAGAAGAAGTCGGGGAGATCCTCCTCAAGTTCGAATACGACACAAATAAAATAAGAATCCAGCACGCTTCGGAAATCATCGATATGAATGATTCTCCGTCGATCGCGGTGCGCACTCTTCAGGATTCTTCCGTTGTTCAAGCCACACAACTCGTAGCGGATAAAACCTGCGTCGGAATGTTTTCGCCCGGAAACACAGGCGCGACTATGGCCTCGGCTCTTTTGTATCTTGGAAGAGTTCCGGGAGTTCTTCGCCCTCCTATCGCCGCGCCGATTCCGCAAGAGAACGGGCCTCCTATGCTTCTTTTGGACGCGGGAGCGAACGTTGATTGCAAACCGGATTATCTGGCCCAGTTTGCGGTGATGGGTGAGATTTATGCCAAACTTATATTCAATATTTCTAATCCGAAAGTCGGAATTCTTTCCAACGGAGAAGAAGATAAAAAAGGAAATACGGTTTCTCTCAAAGCATTTGAGATGATCAAAAAACTTCCGCTTAATTTTGTTGGAAATGTGGAAGGTAGAGATCTCTACGGAAGTGGTAAGGACGTGGACGTGGTTGTTTGCGACGGTTTTATCGGAAACATTGTGCTCAAAGCGACCGAAGGACTTTCTAAATCGATCTTTAACGTTCTTAGGGAAAGTATCAAACAATCCAGTCTCGCGCAAACCGGAGCGTTGCTGCTAAAACCTACCTTTGCCGCGATCAAAAAGCGACTCGATTATGCGGAATACGGCGGTGCCCTTTTGTTAGGAGTGGACGGAGTCTGTCTGATCGGACACGGATCTTCCAATGCACTCGCGGTGCAAAGTGCGATCCGTGTCGTAATAGAATGTGCAAAGCACCAGATTAACGACCGGATCGCAACGGATATTAAAAAATATAATATCTAACTCGAAAAAAGAGGTAAACCGCGTTCGTCAATTTTAAAAGAAGACGGAAGACTCTATTGCGGGAAGAGCCGAAGATGATTGACAGGATTTTAAAAATCCGAACGGGAATGATTCGGATTCTTTTTTTGAACGAACTGTCGGAGTTCCTACAAATATCTTCGGTGAAATTTTTCTTGAAACGGACTTAAGTCCGTTTTCCAGTAAAATTTACGGTGGACTTTTTTACAAAACCAAGAACGGCAGGTCGTTGCTCAAAGTTATTAAATATATATATAAAAATACATCAGCGGTTCAAAAGGAATGACGCAGGTTTCTACAAATCAAAATAAAATCATGCTAAGGATAGAAAAAACTTTCAGCATTCGTCGCCAGAAGATACAAACGTTTTATTTCTAAAGAGAGTGCGTGTCCTTCCAATTTTCGAACGAAGAGGGTTCCTATACCTTAATTTTTATACAGATCTGAAACGACCAAAGACCGCAGAAGAGCGTAATTCCCTGTTTGCTCCAACCCGATGATTCCGATCATCCTTGCATCCTTTTCATAGCCGATAAAATTGCTTAGATCTAGATTCAGCAAATCATCCGTAGGAAGATTTGCTGTCCGTAACAGCGAAATAACGTTTTTCCGCTTCGGGTGATAAATCAAACTCATCTGTTCCATCCACAAATTATAGGCTGTAAAATTTGAATTTTACTTTGAAAAAAATCTTGTTTTTTATCATCGTATATTTACGATATACGATATGGCAATCAACAAAAAAGCTGAATTCACGGAAGATACCCGTTTGCTCGCCGACTTTTCAAAGGCGTTTGCTCATCCGGCTCGATTGTCCATTCTCCTCATGGTCGCTCAAAGAAAGGTGTGTGTCTGCGGCGAGGTTGTGGAGGTTCTTCCCTTGGCACAGGCTACGGTTTCGCAACATCTCAAAGAACTCAAGGATATCGGATTGATCACGGGAGAAACAGAAGGAAAGAAATCTTGTTATTGTATCAACTGGTCGCGCTTGGAGGAATTCCAGCACGATCTTACCGAATTTTTCACTGACCTCAATCAATACAAACCACAAGGAGAAAACTGCTGCTGATGAATAAACCGAACATACTCGTGCTCTGCACAGGAAACAGTTGCCGAAGTCAAATCGCAGAAGGGTGGTTGCGTCATTTTGCGGGCGATCACGCGACTATCTTTAGCGCGGGAATTGAAACTCACGGGGTCAATCCCAAAGCGATTTCCGTGATGAAGGAAGCGGGAATCGATATTTCCAGTCATACTTCCAATCATATCAACGAGTATAAGAATTTGGATTTTGATTATATTCTTACTGTTTGCGATCACGCAAAAGAGAACTGTCCGTATTTTCCTTCCAAGGCGATCCGGTTTCATCATAACTTTCCGGACCCCGCCAAGGCCGTCGGAACCGAAACCGAGGTATTCGATGAATTCCGCAAAGTCAGGGATATGATTCGAAGTTATTCGGAAGAATGGATCGGAAAGCTAAATTTACTTTCATCGAATACAAAGGACACAAAATGAATTCTATATATGATTTAACAAATTCGGATTGGAATGCATTAACAAATTCGGTCGTTTACGGATCAATACAATGATTACAATTTCAAAAGTATTCAATCAGGAATGTCAATGTATCATGCTTGAAAAAGATATATTAGAAAAACGTTTTGTTGAAAAAATCAAAAATCTGGTAGAACCTGAATTTCTGGATACGAACTTATTATCGGAACGCTTTTTTTCTTCAAGCGCGACCTTTGTGGATATAGTCGATTTGAAATTGATGAAACTTACGATTACTACAATTCAGAAAATTCTTAAATACAAAAACTTTAGACAAGAAATCTTAAAAGAATTTCCGTCATCCCTCGGAAATCGTTTTTCGGAAGGTGGTGTTTTTTTAAGCTTCGACTTTCATCTTTCGGAAGACGGTCCTAAGTTGATTGAAATCAATACAAATGCGGGTGGGGCATTTTTACAGACGAAACTTATAGAGGCTCAAAAAGAATGTTGTACGGAGATGACGGAAGCACTTGTATTGTCGAAAGACATTGAGGCCCTTGAGCTGCCAAAAGATATAAAATCCCTTGTGCAGCTGAAAGACACTAAAGACCTTGAAAGAAAATTTGTTCAGATATTTTTGGAAGAATGGAATTCTGCCGGAAAACAAGGTCTACCAAAATTCATTGCGATCGTGGACGAAACACCCAAAGATCAGTTTCTGTATCCCGAATTTCTTTTGTTCCGAGATTTGTTTTCGAATTTTGGAATTCGATCGGAAATCGTTTCGCCGGAGTTTTTGCGACTTGATGAGGACGGCTTTCTTTATTATGAGAATCAAAGAATCGATCTTATTTACAATCGTCTTACGGATTTTTATCTTTCAAAGTCGGAACAATCCAAGATTCGGTCCGCCTGGGAAAAGGAGAATGTGGTCGTAACTCCGAATCCCTTGGATTACGAACTGTATGCAAAGAAGACAAATTTTCTTTTTTGGAAAAACGAGGAATTCCTACAATCTGCGGGTGTTTCCAAAGAGGATCAAAGGATCTTATCGAATTCGATCCCGTTGACGGGTCTTGTGAAACGAAAAAATTCGGAGCAGCTCTGGTCTGAGAGAAAAAAATTCTTTTTCAAACCCGTATTTGGTTTTGGAAGTAAAGCCGTATATCGCGGTGATAAATTGACAAAATCTACGTTTCAGAACATTCTTGATGGTGAAAATATCTTTCAAGAGTTCATCCCTCCTTCGGAAAGAATCCTTCTCAAGGACGGGAAAAAGGTTCCTTATAAAATGGATTTGCGTGTTTACGTTTTTAGAGAGGAGATCCTACTTTTAGCTGCACGTTTGTATCAAGGACAAACTACTAATTTTCGAGCTCCTGAAGGCGGATTTTCTCCTGTTTGCATTTTAGGTTGAGAATCTTTTCGTAGTATCCTTGATTCCGGACTTAAAGTCCGAGATCAAGCTGTTTCGAAAAAATATCCTCCGACCAGAAAGAAAAATTCGAGGCTGGTTTGTTTCTATCCGATTTGTGTGTTTGCGTCGAATTTATAAGAAGAAGGAGTTCCTACATTGTAGACTCAGATCATCAGATTGCACACGGTCTTTTTAGGTGATACTTTGGAATCAAAATTTGAATCGTATTTTTGTAAGAGTTCCCACATTCAGATTCTTTTTCAGAAACTGTAAGCCAGCGTCCTCTATACCGGACTTTAAGTCCGGTGCAATTCTTTTTCAAAAATAAATCTTCCTACAAAAAATCCGATCCGAGGCTTATAAAAATCGTTTGGAAACGAAGTTTAATGATTTGAGAGCCTCTTTTTATCTTTGGAAATTCTTAAAAAAGAAGGAGTTCCTACTTTTTGGTAAAACGATCTCGAGGTTTCGTGATAAAAACTCTGAAAAAAGTAAGAGTTCCCACAAAATCGGATTTCTACTTTAGAAAATTTCGAAACGAATTGCCGTGTTCTGGCAAATGAAGTAGGACATCCTACAAAGAAAAACTTTCTTTACGTCTCAATTCTTGTATTTTCTAAAAAACCATCGCATTCCATTCTGCTTTTATGAATCGGCAGAACACTCGTTCTGTTTCATTGGCTTAAAACCAGGAAAACTCCCTTGACCCGGGATTTGATCGAAATACTTTAGCCGCAGAGAACCCGAATAGGAAAGAATTATGATCGATTTAAAAGGTAAAAACGCTGTTATCACCGGATCCGCTCGCGGTATCGGAAAGTCGACAGCTCTGACTCTCGCTAAGGCGGGAGCGAATATTGTCATCGCGGACCTTAACGAGGAATCCAGCAAAGCGACTGCGGAAGAAATTGCAAAACTAACCGGGGTTAAGGCGATCGGTATCGGAACGAACGTAGCAGATTCTGAATCTTCGGCAAAAGCGATCCAAGCTTGTGTGGAAGAATTCGGAACCATCGATATTCTCGTAAACAATGCCGGAATCACAAAAGACACTCTTCTGATGAGAATGAAAAAGGAGCAGTGGGACGCGGTGATCGCGGTAAACTTAACCGGAACTTTCAATTGCACTCAGGCTGCGATTAAATTTATGATGAAAAATCCGAACGGAGGATCCATCATCAACCTTTCTTCCATTGCGGGCGTAAACGGAAACATCGGGCAAACGAATTATTCCGCTTCCAAAGCGGGTGTGATCGGTTTTACCAAGGCCGTTGCGCTGGAAATGGCGTCTCGTAAGGTTCGTTGTAATGCAATCGCTCCGGGGTTTATCGCCACTGAAATGACCGAAGCGATTCCTGAAAAAATCAGAACTGCCATGGTTGCTGCAATTCCTCTGAAAAGAGCCGGACTTCCGGAAGATATTGCAAATACCATCGCTTTTCTTGCATCCGATATTTCATCTTTCATTACCGGCCAGGTAATCGAAGTGAACGGAGGAGGTTTTCTTCCGGGCGCACAGGGCTAAGAAGAATCTAATCCATATTGTATCTTTCACTCCCGAGACGGAGTGGAAGATTCTCTGATTTCATTATTTCCTTTAATTCGTTCGAAAAAAAGAATTTTTTCCTGAGCTCTTTTTCTCCATCGCAAACGATTTTATGTTTTCACTTTCCAGTTTTCTTTCTTTGGAATAGAATGAAACTGTATGAATGATTTTAAAGTGATTCTAATGAGACAAACGATTATGAAATCTTTCTTGCGTTGCATAGTGCTAGGATTTATCAACGTAAACCCAATTGAAAAAGAAATGCGAATCAAGAATTTAAAGGAGTTTTTTTCCGAAAAAAAGTATATTGGCTTGCCAAATATTTTCGGAATTAAATCTATAAAATTCGGTGGATTTTATATCCACCTGACTAAATCTAACAAAAAATCATCATACCGCAAAATGTGGTACGGAGGAAACAATGGCAGACTTTGAAAAAGTTAAATCTATCATCGTAGAACAACTTGGAGTGGATGAATCTGAAGTTACACCTGAGGCTCACTTTATAGATGACCTCGGTGCAGATTCTCTGGACACAGTTGAACTAGTAATGGCGCTTGAAGAAGAATTCGGAATCGAAATCTCTGACGAAGACGCTGAGAAAATTCAGACTGTCGGGGACGTAACTAAGTTCATCGACAACCTCAAGTCCTAATCGTTTGAGTTTTTCCGAGTTCTTCACGGAGCTCGGAATTCTTTTTTCTCTCCTTTGATCTTTAAAAAAACACAGTCTCCCGCCTCTTTGAAAAGCCCTGATCGGGTTTTAAGTCTTCAAAAACTTTCCAAACGACTTGGGATTAAATTTTCAAATCTCGAATATTATAATACTGCGTTCATTCATAGTTCTTATAAAAATGAGAATCTCGACATTCTCGAAGACAACGAACGTCTGGAGTTCTTAGGCGACTCGGTTGTCGGTCTCGTGGCCGCGCGCTATCTTTTTCGACATTTTCCAAAGGCAACCGAAGGAGAATTGTCTCGCATTAAGTCCAGAATCGTATCCACGCCCATTTTAAACGTTATTTCGGAAGATCTTGCACTTGCCGAATTTCTACTCTTAGGCAAAGGGGAAAAAAGTTCCCAGGGCAAAGGAAGACGTAAACTTTCCGCGAACTTATTTGAGTCTTTGGTGGGTGCTCTTTATTTGGATCTTGGTTTTGAAGTCGCCGAAAAATTCATCCTCAAACACCTAATAGAATTTGCGGAAAATCCCGAAAAAGAGGAATCTGTCAGAGATTATAAAACTCAACTCCAAGAGTATGCGCAAAAAAAATACAAGGTTCTTCCGGTCTATCGAATGAGAGGAGAATCCGGTCCTGATCATGCAAAGGTCTTTCAAGTCGTTGTAAAAATCCGGGATCATTTGGAAGCAAGTGGAGCCGGAATTAGCAAAAAAGCGGCGGAACAAAACGCAGCCAAAGAGCTTTACAACCGGATTAAAAAAGGATCTTAAAAGAAAAGATTCTCTCTCATCAAGAAAGCTCTGTAGAAAGGACGACAATCAATATAGAATGGATTTTTTCTTTAAAAAGAAGGGAATGCGTGTCAGAGTTGCTGCTTTGATTTTAAATTCTCAAAACGAAATTCTTCTGATTCAACAAAAGAAAAAAAATTCTTACTACTGGCTTTTACCCGGCGGTGGAATCGAATTCGGTGAAAGTGCGGAAGACGCCCTCAAAAGAGAACTCAAGGAAGAACTTTCCCTGGAAATGAAGTCGGCTTCCTTTCTTCTTTTGAACGAATCGATAGAACCCGGGGGCAAAAGACATCTCATCCAACTCGTGTTTTCAGTGAACGTCAAAAAGGAAGTTCCGGAATTGAATCTGAATGAAAAATCGATTACTGGTTTCGGATATTTTTCCTCCTCCGCCATTCGCGAAATGGATCTTCGTCCCGATATCAAATCCTTTTTTCTGGAAGAAAATTACAATCCCGCACCGTTTATCAAAAGTATCTGGGTATCAGAAAAAAAATGAGTCATATCGAAACCATCCAAGTCAACACGGAACACAAATCGGTTCCGGTTCAACTGCATTCCGACTTTTCCGGTCTGTCCGAGGAAATTGCAAAACTCTCCGGAATCACTTCCATATTCTTGATTACAGAACGATCGATTCATTCCCTCTATTCCAAATATCTGGAAAAAGAATTGTCTCCTCTCGAAATTCGTTTTCAAGAGATCTATATCAAGGGTGGAGAAAAGGCGAAACATATCGATCGAACCGGAGACGTATACAACCAACTCATTGAATACGGAGCCGATCGTAAATCTCTGATCCTCGCTTTTGGAGGCGGGGTTGTCGGAGATTTTGCGGGTTTTATCGCGTCCACGTATTTGCGGGGAATCCGGTTTGTTCAGATTCCGACGACCTTGCTTGCTTGTGTGGATTCTTCCGTGGGAGGTAAGGTTGCGGTGAACGCGGATCTTGGAAAAAATATGATCGGCTCTTTTTATCAACCGGAATTCGTATTCGCTCCTTTGTTCACCCTTTCCACTCTTCCCGATCGCGAATGGAGATGCGGACAAGCGGAGATCATCAAACACTCTCTTCTTTCCGGCGGAGAATATTGGGAGAAAGTAAAGACGCATTCTTTTGAAGACTTGAAAGTCGATTCTCCCATTCTTCCGTATTTGATCGCGGAGTCCGTTCGTTTTAAGGCTGCCGTCGTTTCGAGCGACGAAAGGGAAACCGGTCTTCGTAAAATTCTCAACTTGGGTCATACAACGGCTCACGCGATTGAGTCCGTTACAAAGTATAAAAAATATTCGCATGGAGAGGCGGTTGCCATCGGTTTGGTGACGGCGCTTTTGATCAGCGAAGAAAAATCAAATCTGGATCCAGCGACAACTCTGGAGACGATCGACACTTTGAAACAGTATCGACTTCCGTTTCAGACCCAACTGAAGTCCAAGGAACTCGCAAAACACATGCTTCATGACAAAAAGAATGTGGGCGGTTCGATTAGATTCGTGCTTTTGGAAAAACCGGGTTCGCCCGTTTACGATATTCCAGTCGAATCCAAGGATATCATTCTCAATATTAAAAGACAAAAAGGTCTGTGATGGGACTCGAGATCGATTTTTTAAAATCTCTAAATCCCCTGATTCTTCTGAAAATGAAGGAAAGAAGTCTTTCTGAGGAATTGATCTTAATTGCGTATTTTATACTATTCTTAATCGTTTCCTATAAAATGATCATTCTCGTTTTGGATTTTATTCGGCCTACAGTCGATGTGACTCTGCGTTACAACCGAAGAAAGATGACTCGAATGTCGTTTATCATTTTGGGATTGATCATCCTTCTCCCGGTTGTGTTTTCCGGACTTTCGTATCTGCCGACCGTGATGGGGCTTGCGGGAGCGGGGATTGTAATCTCTCTTAAGGATATCACTCTTAATTTTGTAGGTTGGTTTTTTATACACGGGAGTAACGGTTTTGAAGTGGGGGACCGGATCGAAATCGACGGATTGAAAGGGGACGTGATCAATATCGGGGTCAATCGTTTTACTCTGATGGAAATTTCATCCGATCCTAAATCGGAACAATCCACAAACAGACTCGTACACTTTCCAAATCATTTTGTGATTTTACGTCAGCTCATTGTCGTAAAGGACAAGATGAATTATGTGTGGGACGAGCTAAGAATCAAGATTCCGTATGATTCCGATTTTGAAAAAGCGGAAGAACTTTTAAACGGAATCATTCGGAACAACGCGATCATCGATCAAAGAGAAATCGATTATACTCTTCAGGAACTTTCCAAAAATTATCTGGTTCGTCTCGGGAAAACTTCTCCGATCGTCTATCTCGCATTGGAAGAAGGTGGAATTTTGTTTTCCCTCCGTTATCTAACTCACGTCCGCGAGCGTCGCGATATGAAAACAAAAATCTCACATCAGATTTTGAAAGAATTCAAACACTTTCCAGGTATTCGAATTTTGTAATGTTCTTTTAACAAAAATTTTTTAAATCGACTTGCGGGACCGGCTGTGAATCGATAGGGATTCAATAAAAAATTTGGAATTCGTTTACGGGACGATTGTTAAAAAAGGAAATGAAAGAATCGATGAAACAAAAACTGCTAAGCCTATTCTTAAATCTTTTTTTATGTCCTTTCGGTTTTTATTATTTAAACGATCGGAGGTTTTTTTGGCTCTTTTACGGATTTGCAACGATCGCGGGATTATTGGGATCCGTTCTTACTTATATGATTTTTGCATCCGGCTCCGGTAAGTGGGCTTTGGGTTTTTTGATCTTGTATCTGATTGTAAGTTGGTCCTTGGTCGTTTCTGCGACTTTGTATTCACATTCTAAGAAAAAAAAGGATTATCCGAGTGAGTTTCCTTCGGTTTATTGGTTTTTGCCTGTAAGTGTTCTTTTTTTGTTGGTTTTAGGAGTCGGTATCGACGAATTTTTTACGGATCGAATTTTAAAAGGAAAGGTGCAACTTTCCGGATCGATGATTCCGAACCTGAATGTGAATGATTCGTTTTATAGTACCGAAATATATTCTTCCGCTGATAAGAAGCGAGGAGACATCGTCGTTTATCAGAATCCGGGTACTGGAAAACAGGGGATCAGTAGATTGATCGGACTTCCTGGAGATACGATTCAGGTCGTCGAAGAAATCAATGCGGACGGTTTTGAAGTCACCGGTTTGATTGTAAACGGTGAAAAAAATTCTCAGGAAAAATCGGATCGCAAAATAGAAGAGTTTAAATCCGGAGTTGAAACTAAAAACCGGATGTTGTTCGTCGAAAAGATCGGAGACAAGAACGTTTTCATTCTTGAATCGAGACATTCCATTCGTCCCATGTTCCAAACTTTAAAATTGCAAGAAGGGGAATTTTTTGTCGTCGGAGACAATCGAGACGATTCCTTGGATTCGCGAATGTTCGGACCGATTCATTCCGGACAACTGATCGGAAAATTTTTATTCACATATTTATCTGCGGATATGAATTCCATTTCTGAAAAAATCTGCGAGTCCAATCAGGATTTCTTTTGTTCCTGGAAACGGTTTTATATTATCTTGACTTTCGGTAAGATCCGTTGGGATCATCTTGGTTTTGAAAATTGATATCGTTGAAATGAACTGGACAAACGGATGGATGGCGAACAGAATACGTTAGGAATTGAAAGATTTAAAACCTGAGATTCAATGAAAGAAAATTGCGGGGATTCGAGATATACTCGCGCATGGATATTTTTCAATCGATGACGATGTTCCTTGGGATATCATAATCAATCGACTCACACCTCTAAAACAAGCTTGCATGGAACTAAAAAATAGAAATTGATATTCCTTCAAGACAAACCCTTTCTTTTAGAAGCTTGTCCGATTTCTGCTTCGAATAAAATCGCACGACGTATTTTGAATCAATGAATCTTATAGATCTGTAAAAAATCCACGCTGCGAACACTGGCACCCGGTGCTCCCGATAAAATTACCACCTTATCCCCCGGAAAAAGCAACTCGTCTTCTTTGAGTTTTTGATTCATATAAGAGATCATATCTTCCAGTCTTGTAAAAAAAGGCATCACAAACGGAATCACTCCTCGATATAGTTTCATTTTTCGAGCGGTGGTCGCAAACGGCGTAAACGAATAGATAGGTACCTTGGGTCTCATCTCAGAAGTAATCAAAGCGGAATATCCGCTTCTTGTAAAGTTGACGATCGCCTTTGCATGAATCCCATGTGCGATTTCTCTTGCAGCGTTTCCGAGAGCGGTCCTTTCTGATTCCAAAAATGTCTTTTTGATATTCCAATGAATCTCATAAATATGATCGATACTTTCCGTTTCTTGAATGATCTTGGACATGATCTCAACGGATTCGACCGGATAATGTCCGCTTGCGGACTCTGCGGATAACATGACCGCGTCAGTTCCGTCCATTACCGCGTTAGCCACATCGCTCGCTTCGGCTCGGGTAGGTCTCGGATTTTCGATCATCGATTCCAGCATCTGAGTTGCGGTGATCACCGGCTTTCCGGCTTGGTTGAGTTTGTAGATAAGTTCTTTTTGGAGAATCGGTACTTTTTCCGTTTCGATTTCTACGCCGAGATCTCCTCTTGCGATCATAATCCCATCGGCTTGTTCTATGATCTCTTCAATGTTTCCAAGCGCTTCGGGTCTTTCGATCTTTGCGATCAATCCCGCATAACTTCCTTCTAGCATTTTTCTTGCGAGTTCGAGATCGGCCGCGGTTCTCACAAAACTCAGAGCCACGTAATCCACTCCGAGGGAAAGCGCGAACTTGAGATCATCGATATCTTTTTCTGACATCGCGGGAGCTGAGATAGGGGTGCCGGGAAGGTTGATTCCTTTGTTGCTCCATAAAATCCCGCCCACCACCACTTTTAGAAGAGCCGAGTTTGAAGTTTTGGAAAGAACACGGAGAACGAGTTTACCGTCATCGATCAGAATCCGATCGTCTTCTTTGATGTCCTGAATCAAATTCTCATAAGTACAACCGATTTTATGCTCGTCGCCTTGAAATGTGGAATCCGGAATGATTTCAATTTCCTGATCCTTATGGAGTAAAATGGAGTTGAGTTTTAATTTTCCGGTCCTGATTTTCGGACCTTGAAGATCTGCCATGATTCCTAACGGAAAACCGGAGATTTGCTCGCATTTTCGAAGCGTTTCATAAACTCTTCTGTGTGATTCGTGTGTACCGTGTGAAAAATTCATCCGAGCTATATCCATTCCGGCTTTGAGAATGGAAAGAATGGTCTCTTCCGAAGAGGAGGCGGGGCCGATTGTGCAGACGATTTTGGTTTTTTTCCCGTTCAGGATTTTCATGGGAGGCAATTGTAGACAGATGCCTCTTATGATTCCAGCGAATATTTCCTCTTTACGAACAGAAACGGGAAAATAGAATGAACCAAAAATAGGCGTCCTCTCCTTGGAGAAGCAGTTAGAACGAATTGGATTAGTTTATCATCCGGATTATAATATGGATCTGGGTCCGCATGTATTTCCCGCTCGGAAATACCAGATGGTTTATAATCTTGTAAAACAAGACCCTAAACTCGCAAGCCTTTACGTACACAAACCAGATCCCGCCAAAGAAAACGATTTAGCCCTCGTACATACAAAAGAGTTTTTAAAGGACTTTTTCGAACTCAAGTTAACCGAAAGAACCCAGTATTCCGAGCTTCCTCTCACGAAAGAAATCGTTCAGAGTTTTGTTTTGGCGGTGGGGGGAACTGTTCTTGCCACAAAGCTGACGGAAACATATCGGTTTGTGTATCATATCGGCGGCGGTTTTCATCATAGTATGCCCGATCGTGCCGAAGGATTTTGTTATCTGAACGACGCGGCGATCGCGGGTAAAATGTATCAAAAACAATATCCGGATAAGAAGATTCTTTTTATCGATTTGGATCTTCATCAGGGAAACGGGAATTCCGTAGTATTTCAAAACGATCCGGATGTGTTCACATTTTCCATGCATCAGGAGAACTTATACCCTAAAAAGGAAAAATCGGGAATGGACGTTCCCCTTCCGGAAGGGATCGATGATAAAAGTTATCTCGAATTGTTGGAAGGATCTCTTCAAAAAATTCAGTCTATCTTTAAACCGGATCTTATCTTTTATATTGCCGGCGCGGATCCCTTTGAAGGAGATTCTCTCGGCGATCTGAAACTAACGTTTCAAGGCCTGAGAAAACGAGATAAGATCATTCGGGATTTTACTTTGGCTTTGGATGCACGCAGTGTGATTCTTCCAGCCGGTGGTTACGCCAAGGATTTTCATGATACGGTTACGATTCATTACAATACGATCAAGATTTTTGCGGCAGATTGACTTATGAGCATTTTCTCTGATTCGGATAAGAAAAAAAACAATCCCGGATTTTTAGACAATCAAGAATTGGGAATGATCGATATCTCCAGAGAATTCCACACTTCTCTCGGAATCGAAAACAGTCTTTTCAATCGTTTTTCCATCGGTGAAGTCCAGGATATGATGGAAAGGTCCGGAATGTTTCGCATTCTTCAGGCAAGAGGATATTTGGGTTTTGAACTGACCTTGGACGGGATTTCGGATATGGACAATCGAATCTATATTAAGGATCCGTCAGGCGGAATTCTGGTTCATATGCGTCTAAAATTTTCTGACTTCCAGTTTAAAAAGCTGGATCAATCGTATAAGCTCGTTTATATTGACTGGCTCTTGACTCAAAATCTGAAGATGAAAAACCTAAAAGCAAAAAAGAAACTCTATCAAGGCCAGGAGTATCCGGGTCTCAGCGTAATGAATGAAATTACCGCTTTTATCCGAATTCTTGCTACTAAAATGGGCGCATATGGAGCTTTTAATATTCCCGAATACTTTCATGACGCGGTTCTATTTCATAAATCGTTTCAATTTGTGGATCCTGAAAAGGAAGGAAAGTTCCGCGCAATTCTTCAGTCTTTTGGCAGGACCAATCTAAGGGAATTGAGCGATCAGATTCATAGTGAAAAGATATTCGATGGGGAAACCGGAGAAGTGTACCTCTGGAAATACGGAGAGATGGTTTCCTGCATCAATACGTATCTGGAGTCCGAATTGTTCGACGAAGAATATTATAAAAAAGTGAAAAAGATCGTTTCCGGTATCCAATACATAAGGAAAGTTTAATCTATGCTGGAGTTTTCTCTGAGGCCAGAAATCATAATTCTCGACGACGACAGAGACGTCGGAGAGACTCTAGAACTTATACTTTCCAAACTTGGATATCAAAGTGTATTTTTTGATTCGGTGGAGCAAGGCAAACAGTATTTTCAAAAGGAACTCAATCCGATCGTGTTTCTGGATATACATATGCCCGGAACGAGCGGACTTGAAATTCTTCCTTATTTTAAAAATTTGGAATCCAAAACCCAGGTCATTATGATGACCGGAGAAAGGGATATTAACAACGTAGTCACGTCCCTCACACATAAAGCCAGCGACTTCCTTCTCAAACCGTTTTCCATACAAACGGTTCAGATCGCGATTCAAAAGGCTTACGATTATTATACGATCTTAAAGGAAAAGGATTTGAGAGACGAGGTGATCATGCGCGATCTTCGTCTCGCGTCTAGAGTTCAGGGGAAAATATTTCAGATTCCGGATCTTTCACCTTACAAGATAGAGGCGGATATCACCCCGGTTTCATTTGTGAGCGGAGATTTTAACGTAGTTCTCAAAAAAGAAAAATCCTTACTTTTACTTTTAGGGGACGTGGAGGATCACGGCGTCACTTCGGGGTTGATTGCGCTTCTGATGACGACTCTCGCAAGGGAGGAATTTAAGACTTCGGACAATCCCTCGGATATTCTTGCGAGAATGAATCAAGAACTTTGTTTGAATATAGGGACCCACAGTATGACAGCCGCATGCATCATTCTGTTTCCTTCTGAAAATCGATTGATTTATTCAAGGGGTGGTCATCCGTTTCCGGTTTATTTTCACAAAAAAGGATTTTCCTTTTTAAAGGAAAAATCGGGTCAATTAATGGGGATTCTGGAGGAAGTGGAATTTCCGCATCACGAAGTAGGAGTAGAACCCGGCGATATCGTTTTTCTTTTTACGGATGGAATTATAAACAATCTCAATCATCCACTGATCACGGAGTTGAATGAAATTCACAAGTCGGGTGAGGATTCCATCAAACGAATGAAAAACGCGTTGGATATTTATGTTCGTTCCGTGATTCCCGCCAAAGAATACAGGGACGACGCTTCTTACATTCTGCTTGAAATTCGGTAAATAATAAAACGACGGAATTGCATTCAGGAATTTGAATTTACTGGATACCTGGATCAAAGTTTTCCCGTGATTTTACTAAAGAACGGACTTTAAGTCCGCATCAAGCCGTTTTTTAGAGTGAAATCGTTTGTCGGACCAATGGTTTAGAGAAAATTTTGCTTTACAGATACGAGATCAAAAATTGCGACAAAAGAATTGGATGTAAAAAACTTTTAGTCTGAAAAAGGCTAAAGCTGATCAGTCTTCGTCTTGAAATTGATAGATTTGTTCTGGCAATTCTCGGATAGGGATGTATGGAAAGGTTCCTTTTCGTATATTAAAAAAAACTAATTCAGGAAGGCTGAAAAAAGAGGATTGGATTCCTTTTTGAAATCCTTTTCCAAGATCCGCGGGTAAGGTAAAAACGCCGATTGCGGTCGCACCCAAACCCGCGCTCAAGTTTGTGATTCCGTAAATAGGTCTTAGCCAAAAAATATCGTCCGTAAACAGAGGAAAAAAATGATCTTCACGATTTGGTTTGTAAAAGGAAGAACTCAAGGGTGAGGATTCTTTGAGAATGCTGAAGATCCCCGGAGAACTTTTTGACATTTCTTCCAATTTTCGTTTTCGATAGGAGAGAAAGACGTGTTCTCCGTGATTTTTCCAACGATTGGATACGGAATAAGAAGCATAAAACGGAATGAATTCTAAAGAAAAGCCGAAATCTATTTTTTTTCCGGGGAATTTGGTTTCCTTGGAATCGAAGGAATTTTGAATGTCCTCAATGATTGCCGTAGTGCAGTTTTTATAAAATAATTGAAAGGGATATAGCTTTTTAAGTTTAGAATGATATTCTAATTCTCTTTGTTTTGATATTTTTGCGTAGGTTTGCAGAAGATTGTTTTCGGGCAAGAACATCGAAATTAAAAATTGTCTTTCTCTTTGAGGAATTAATTTTCCGGAATCGATCCGGATCGGAAAAACGCCTTGGAGTCCTTGTTCGAGTTCGTAGGCTCGGTTGGTCGCATCTTCCCAGATCTGGTATTCTTTTTCGCGTAGAATATCCAGGTTCGATATATTTTTGCGCGCAAATGCCGCCATTGCCACGGATTCCTTGGACAAATGAGCTATGGCTTCTTTGTCTTCTTGGATCGTTTTTCTCGTAATGATTGTGGAATCTTCAGGAAAGCTGGATAAAAAAACCGGGTATCCGATTTGAATGCTTTCTTGTATTGCGTGTATTCTTCCAAGAGAGACGAGGGCGCTGAAAGCCCAACCAGGATCGCGATCCTGAAGGATCTGCAAAAGCTCTTCTTCCTGTTTTTGATAAAATCCTTGGAGCAATTCGAGTTCTCTGGAAGACAAGGGCTCGTCTGCGTCGGTAATCGTAAGTTCGGTGTCGAGCCCCCATTCTTCCCGAATCATCTGACAGAAAAGAATTCCTTCGAGTATATCACGAATTTTTAAATAAGGTCCCGGATTGAAAAAAGGGAATTTTTCTCGCGAATCGAGAGGTGGAAGATTCGGAAATCGAATCCGCGCCAATTCGTTTTGTTCGGAAAGAATCTCTTTTTTGAGAGTGTATTCCAAATTCGATATAAAATCGGATCCCAGCTTGGTTTTTAAATTCGATTTGAATTCTCCGGATAGAGACGAATTTTTTTTGGGGGTCAGATACGCTGTCGCTCTCAGGCTGATTTTTTTTTCCGGGGAATTGAGTTCTTCGAAAAATCGAGATTCTTTTTTTAAGGCTTCGAGGTTTTGCAGATGTCGAAACTGAACCAGATAAAGACGGTTGAGTCCGGATTCTAAGATTGAAATTTCATTCGGTTTCAAATCCAAGCGTGTGAGAACGCTTGTACGATTGGATAGAATGTTGTAGCTGAATGCAAAGTCGTCATAAGATTCCCTTACCAGATGAAAAATATCATCCGGAAAGAATTGATAATGATATACCTTGTTTCCGATTCTGACTCCGGTATGTCCTCCGCTGGATTGACCGGTGTTCGCGTCTATGTAGATAAAATCGACTGTGGCGGGTGTGGAACGTAACCCCGCCGGAAAGAGCAGGGCTATCAGTAAAAGAGGAAAAGCAAGGATCAGAGTTGATAAAATCCTTTTTGAATGGATTGGATCACTTCCGGTTTGGAAGTTCCGAGTCCTTGTACGAAGGTTTGAAACTTATCTTCGCTCACTCCCGCTTTTTTCAAACCGCTTCCGATTCCGACATACGTTACTTTCAACGACTTCCAGTTTGTGAGTCCGTTCTGCAAAGCCAAAACGGAAAGATCGTTTTTAAATTCGATTTCTTGAAATCCGTTTTGAACGTGCATCGCGGTCAGATCACGAACGTCTTTTAAATACGTGTTCTCTTTTTTGTCATCATCCGAAGACGAGGAAGAAAGAATCGAACTCACCGATTTCGAAATTCCTTTGATCGAACCGGAAAGACTTTCCAAAGAATCGGACGATTTACTCAGGCCGCTGATTCCGGTGGAAATGGATTCAAAGATACAATGATTGAGGCTGAGAATAAAAAGTCCTGTGATCAGAATTAGGATTTGTTTTTGAGTGCGTTTCATCGGGTATCTCCGTTGGTTTTAGAGTTAAAATTTTATTTCATCTAAAAATGGAGTCAAACAACTTTTCCGATTTCCAAGACCACGGATCCGTATGCGGGAAGGGTGAGTTTTAGGATTCTCGTTTTCGGAGAATATTCCAAAGACTCGGGAACTTTTCCCGTCCAATAGTCCTGAAATTGTTTCGATTTGGTAACAAACGGAACCGTGAATTCTATCCTAGATTCTTCTTCGTTCGGATTCCAAATTCCCAAAAAACCCGCGGGATTGTAAAGCGCCGGAGGAAACAAAGCCGATCCGATTCCCACTGGAAGAGGGGTTTTGTTTTTACACTTGTTTCCGAGTTCCAGCGTCTTTTTGAGAAGCGTTAGTCTTTCATCGTCGATCAGAGAAAGGTCGTCGCTGACTAAAATCATTCCCCCGCTAACAGCCATTACACCGGCCATCAACTGTGTTTGTGCGGGATTCATCTGATTTTTACTTTCGCGAACGAGGAGACAATCCGGATCGTTGTACCAAAGATTTCTGTGCATCGAAGAACGGGTGATATCGTTGATCAACGCCCTTTCCGTGGAGAGCGCGTGTTTGTCCTGTGCGAGAATTCTTGTTTTTTCCCTTCCCCAAAACGGAGCCACGTCGCAACTGATTCTCATCGCGTCAAAAAGTCCGATCGAAGGAAGAATCGGCGCACCACATCCGAGAAGAAAGACGTCCTTTCCCACGACCTTTCGGATAAAACGAATCGTATCCGCATAACGTTTGTGAGGCGAGATTCCCCGGTCGTAAGTCCAGCCCGGTAAAAGCGCGGTGAATAAAAAGTCCAGTTTGAGATACGGATATCCGTAGTCCTTTACGATGGTCTTCAATACGTTTTCTAAAAAGTCGCGGGAGGTGGGATGTGTGACATCGATACAATACGTATAATCCATTCCCCAAACCGGATTCCAAAGAGCGGGAACCGGTTTTCCGTCCCTCTCTTTCAAAACGGCTTCCGGATATTTTTGAAAGAATTCGGATTTTTTCCGTACGAGAAAGGGAGCCAGCCAAATTCCTGGAATCAATTTTTCTCTTCTGATTTCTTCCGCCAAGAGTCGCATTCCACCCGGGAATTTGTCGTTGGTGGTCAGCCAATCCCCGATCTCGCTTTGATATCCGTCGTCGATTTGGAAAAATTGAATCGGGAGTTTTTTTTGTTTTACTTCCGCAAGATTTTTCAGAATGATCTTTTCCGAAATTTTAGTGTAGTAGTGATACCAGGAACACCAACCCGTTGGAACCGGAGTGGAAGAAAGTTTTACTTTATGAGATTTTCCTAAATCGCTCCAATATTTTTTGAGATAAGATTCGGGACTCGTTGCAAATCTGGAGACGACAATCGGAGTGAGAGAAAGTTTGTTTCCCCTGAAATCCTCATAGCGATAAAAATCATAGATCAAAGAAACGCCCGAGTTTGGGATCCAGGATTTCTTTTTGGATTCCTCCAATTCCTGTTTTGCTTCCGAAGATAAAATTCTAAACTTGATTCCTTGGTCTCCCGGACCGAGCGCTCCCGCAAAATAGTGTAAGTCTTTGGTGGAAGATATGAGAAGGACCAAGCCTTCACTACGCCAATCTCCATTTTTGCCGGAATGATTTGTGTAAATATTCTCTTGAGAATATTTGAGAAAATCCAAACGAGGAGATTCGTCTGCTTCGGAAAGAGCATGCGTTCCGGAAAGACTCCAGGACTGATATCCGTGTTGAAAGATTTTCGGCTCAGTCAAGGAATGCGGAGGAAGTTCGATTTCCAGAGTGAGAATTTCAGTGCCGGCCTTGGGTCGTTGATCGGAGATCCATTCCAGACTCGGTTTGTAGGTTTCATTCTTTCCCGTTTTCTTTTTGCCGAGGGAAAGAGAAAAATTTCCGCAGTCGCTCTTTGTTTTGAGTTCCTTCGCGGAAATTTCAAACGAGGAAACAAAGGAATCCTCGTAGACTTTGTAGTTTAAAATGGCTCTCATAACTCTCTTTCGTTCAAGGTCCGCTTTCTTTTCTATTTCGGGGGAACTTTTCTAAAATTCCGGCAGACCCGTTTTGTATTTTCTGGTTCCCGAATCCACGCGGTACGGATTATTATGAAATTATGCCTCCAAAACGTTCAACTATAAAACCGGAGCTTTTTCCGGGGGATCTCAGTCAAAAAAGATTCGAAGAATATCTGGCCGACGACCGCTTGGCGGTGGATTGCGAGATGATGGGACTCAATCCCAGAAGAGACAGACTTTGTGTCGTTCAGATCTGTGATTCCTCCAATAACGTAAGTCTGGTTCAAATTCTTCCCGATCAAAAGGAAGCTCCTCTGCTCAAGTCCTTATTTGAAAATCCCGAAATCGTAAAGATCTTTCATTTTGCAAGAATGGACAGTCTCTTTCTCCGCTATCGTTTGGGAATTTCTTTGCAAAACGTATTCTGCACAAAGATCGCGAGTAAACTCGCGCGAACCTATACGGACAAACACGGACTCAAGGATCTCATCAAAGAATTTTACGATGAAATTCTGGATAAAAAGAATCAGTCTTCCGATTGGGGTAAAAAAATTCTTTCGGGCGATCAGGTGGAATATGCGAGCGGTGACGTAAAGTATCTCATCTCTCTCGAACAAAAGCTGACCGAAATTTTGGTAAGAGAAGGAAGAGACATTCTCGCAAGAGAAGCGTTCGCTTGTCTTCCCGTTTTCAATCAGATCGACTGGCTTGAGATGCCCGCGCTTTTCGAACATTGAAAAAGAAACTCACCCGAAACTTTGTCTGTCAATCCTGCGGACAGGATTATGCACGTTGGGCCGGAAAGTGCGAATCCTGCGGGAATTGGAATACGATCGTGGAAGAGATCGGATCCGAACGATTTGCTTCTTCCTCGAACGGAAATTCCCAGAAAAATAAAAGTTATAAAGAGCCCACACCTTTGGACAAGGTGGAAGAAGAATCCCTCAAAAGAATGGGAACCGGACTCGCGGAACTCGATCTCGTTTTGGGAGGAGGGCTCGTTCCGGGATCTCTGACTTTGATCGGAGGAGAACCGGGAGTGGGAAAGTCCACTTTGGTTTTGGAAATCTCACGTTATCTGACACAGGCAAATAAGAATGTTCTGTATATTTCCGGAGAGGAATCTCCATCCCAGATCCGGATGCGCGCCGAAAGAATGGGAATCCGTTCCCCGAATTTATTTCTGACCTCGGAAACGGTCGCAGAAAATATTTCCGCGATGATCGAAGGGGAAAGACCTGCGGTCGTATTTGTGGATTCGATCCAGACGATTGCGAGAGAAGCGTTGCCAAACCAAGCGGGAACCGTCACTCAACTGAGGGAATGTACACAAGTCCTTTTGGAAACCGCGAAACGATCCGGAATTCCGGTTTTGATGACGGGTCATATCACAAAGGAAGGAACGATCGCGGGACCCAAGGTTTTGGAACATCTCGTGGATACGGTTCTTTATTTCGAAGGCGATCGTCTCAATTATTACCGATTGTTGCGAGCCGTAAAAAACCGATTCGGCGCGGTCGGAGATCTCGCGATCTTTGAAATGTTCTCCGGCGGATTGAGAGAGGTCAAAGATCGAAATCAGATTTTTATCAGCACCGGAGCCGACGAAAGAAGCGGCTCCGTGATCAGCGCGGTCTTGGAAGGAAGCAGGGCCCTCACTGTGGAAGTGCAGGCCTTGGTCAGTAAATCGGGTTTTTCTCAAGCGAGAAGAATGGCGGAAGGTCCGGATACGCGCCGTGTGATTCTTCTTGCGGCGGTGATCGAAAAGTATATCAAACTCAAATTAGGAGAATGTGATATATTCAGCAATCTCGCCGGCGGTTTGAATGCGGATGAACCCGCTTTGGATCTCGCGATCTGCGCTTCCATCATTTCCAGTTATCTAGATCAGCCTTTGCCAAAAGGAACCTGCGTCTTGGGAGAGGTGGGACTTTCCGGAGAGGTCCGCAGTATCGGCCAAGCAAGTCTTCGCGTCAAAGAACTCGCAGGCGTCGGGATGAAGAAGGTGATTGTACCCGAAGGAAATCTGAGTGAACTGGACTCCGGTTTGGACATTCAGATCCAAGGAATCCGATCTCTCAACGATTTGCGAACTTTGTTTCCCGGAGCAAATTGATTTGAGAATCCGGTCTCGGATTTTCCTGAAAAACACTGAAGTGTAGGATCTCATACAAACTCAAATCTTACTGAAAAACTCGGAACTGTAGGATCTCATACAAACTCAAATCTTACTGAAAAACACTGAAGTGTAGGATCTCATACAAACTCAAATCTTACTGAAAAACCCGGAACTGTAGGATCTCATACAAACTCAAATCTTACTGAAAAACCCGGAACTGTAGGATCTCATACAAACTCAAATCTTACTGAAAAACCCGGAACTGTAGGATCTCATACAAACTACGAAAAAGTATTTTCTAATCGCACCGACCATTTGTAGCGCAAAAATCCTTCCGATTCATGAGAATTTTTTAGGAAGATCGGTCGAAGATAAGAAATCGTTTTGATGGAACGATTTCAAGATTTTCCTAAAACGAACTTGAAATCCCGACAAGATCGCTGATCTTTTACTAAATGGGGATTGTATGAAAACGTTGTTTTTGATTTTTCTTGTGGGATTCGGAATCGGCTGTTCCAGCGACGGCTTTGACCGGGGACCGATTCCGGTTGTGGATCCAAAAAAATCGTGATCGATAACGAAAAAAACAAACGTTATCTTTCTATCAAGCCCTAGATTCGTCTTCCGTTTTGAGTCGGAAGTTTATATCCTCAATCCGGACCAAGAAAATTATCGTATCGACGGAGCGGATAAATCCTTGCTGCCTTGGGAATTTGGATTTCTCCAGGTTCGACGGGTGAATCGATATTCACGTTTCAAGGAACGCTTTAGGACTTGAAGAACGAATCTTTGTATTTCAGCGTCGAAGCCGAGGCTTCCGCTTCGGCCACAAAACCTTGCGGATCGATAAACGAGGAAAGTATCGTATCGGAAAGCCAGAAAAAGGCGATTCAGGAATTGATAGTAGAACTCACAAAACGATTCAAAAGTAGGAAGCAAAGAATGAAAAAACGGATCTAAAAAAGTCTCCGGTTAGTTCACACCAGAAAAAATCGATTACCGAATCATTATGGAGTCATTATGAAAAAAATTATAGGTTATATTCGAGAGTATTTTAGCGAGGATGTTCGGATCGGATATCTTGCGTTTTCGTTTTTTTTTATATTATTCAGCCTATTTTTAAATTACGGTTTTAGAATTTCTCGTACGTTCACGGCCTTGTTTCACGGAAGCATAGAACTTTATTATTTTCATGCGTTGTTTTATGGGATCGTATTTTTATTCGGTTTCGGGAGTTACTTGATTACCTATAAACGTTGGGACTTGCTCAAGGAAAAAAAATGGTTTCTGTTGATTTTTGTATCCTGGATCACGTTAATTGGTATCAGTTCTATCCGTATCGAAAATGCGGACATATTTTCTTTTTTACCCGAAGAAACCCGATATCTCGCGTTACTTTGTATGAATTACGCAATCAATTCGTTCGTTTATCTCTTTTTTCCGCTTGCGTATTTTTTTCGGAGAAACGTTTCCGAGTCGCTGGGTTTGAATTTAAAAACGGAACTTACACCCTATTGGATTCTTCTCTTGTTGATGGTTCCTCTGATCGTGTGGGCTTCCGCTTCTCCGTCCTTTTTAAAAGTGTATCCGAGATATTACGATATTACCGCAGCTCGATTTTTGGGAATTTCTCCTTACTGGGTCTGCGGGTTTTTTGAAATATTCTACCTTTCTAATTTCATAGCTCTGGAGATCTTTTTTCGCGGTTTTATGATTCAGTCGTTTGTACGATATCTCGGAAAGGGATCTATCTTGCCCACAGCGATGATTTATTGTTACATGCATTTTAACAAACCGCTGGAAGAGGCGTTCGGTTCTTTTTTGGGTGGTTTGATTCTCGGCATCATCGCATACAGAACCCGTTCAATCTTCGGTGGAGTTATCGTTCATCTCGGCGTCGCATTTGTGATGGAAATGGCCGCGCATTTTTTCCGTGGAAGTTTGACCTATTGAATCTTTTTGAAATATAATTGATTTGAGATAAAAGTAGAATATTCTAATCTATTTAGTAGATTGCTATCGCATCCGGTTTCGAGTTTCCGGAGCATCCTCCTGCATGTACAGATTGTTTGGTATCGTAGCGCCCGTCGGCGATGCTCCTATTACAGAGGCGTATCAACCGGAAGGATGAACCGCGATGGAAAACGAGAGAATGAAACTTTTTTCTCGGACCGCCGACTTTCAAAAATCGAAACAACTTCGGAACGATTCGGAAGAGCCCGAAAAGGAATGTTTTGTCAAAAGAGAAAGTTACGTGACTGAAACGGAATCGGGTCGAAAACTATTCAATCGTGCAACAACTTTGGATTCTTTTGTCATTCGTTTTGTTACTATCTTTCAATGTTCTTCCATTGTTTTCCCAAACCGATCCTCTGCTAAGGGGCTCTTGGTATGAAAATCAGGAGGAAAAAGAAGCGATTCTTTACAATCGTGTGATGAAATCCTTTCGTTCCCACCCTCATTTTGTGTGGAAGACGGATCTGCACGGAAGAAATTATCGTTTTTACAAGGACGGAAGAGTGGAGTTCCTGATCGATCGAGAGTATCGGGAAGTGTTTCCGGACGTATCGGAGCTGGACATACATCGAAGCGAGGTGGAATCGCTCGCGGCGCACGGAGATCCCTTTTCCGCAATTCGCTTATCAAAAGGCATCGGTCTTTGTTATCGGTTTCAATTTGGCAAACTCGTTCCCGAGGGATACCAAACCGCCACGAAAGAACTCAGTCGTTTGATGAGACACATGGCGCATAAGGCAAAGGAAGTCGCGGATCTATCGGATCCATACGGATGTTCCAAAAAAAAGATTCTAAAAATCGAAAGTGAAACCTTCCGTTTTTCTCTTGAGATCGAGAACGACTGGAAACATTTTTTTCCGGATCAAGAGCATACTGAAGGCGGAACGGAAGGGGATCATACTTGGAAGGTTCGAAGGTTTTATAAAAGTCTTCCTGTCGATTCGAGTTTGGGGGAATGGGAAACGGCTTACAAGAGTCAGTCCGAAAAAAAACTCTATTATAGACCGGATCGAATTTTGTTTACGATCGGCATGTCCTATCATCCAGTTGCTTCCGTTTATACTTCTAAAAATTACTTTCAACTCTGGGATCTCAAACGCGGGATCAATCCAAGGACAATCCAGGAACTCAATCTTCGCAGAAAAAAAGAAGAAGATTCCTATACGACCCGATTCAATTGGATTCATCCGGATGGAAGACGGATTCCCATGATCGTTTTGGAAAAATATTATCTCAGGGAAAATCGGGGACTTCTGCTTTCCATATCCGCTCCCGAAAAACACCTGGAACAGATCCGGCAACTTTGGGTACAATTGAATGGCAAGCTGATCGTGGAATGAATTGCGATTTTTGTATTGATACAAATCGGAGATCAATCGTATCCACTCGGTCTCCTTTGGGAAATTTTCTTGGAAACTGCTTTTCGTCGAATTCTGCATCATGGACAAAAGGGCGATTCTTTTGATTTCACTTGGAATTTACGGATCGATCTTTTTTGACCGCAGCGTTGCTTCCCATTCGATTTTTTATCTCTTGGGTGATTCGTCTCGCGTTCGTTCTGGAAATCTTTCCCTACATCGTTGTCTCCTGTCGCAGGGGCTTCATTTGATTGCAGCGATAGCATGTAATTCTTTTTGGGAATTCCGTTGCAGAAGACACGGATCTTTCGCGAAACGCCGAAATTGAAAACGATCGAATTCCCATCTTTCGGGGGAATCAAGATTCTAAAAAAATATGTCTCATCTGGGACGGCGATCGCAAAGAAAAAACTGAAAAATCAAAGGCAAATTTCTTTCCTGTGTCTCCCAAGAAAAAGCTGGTTGGAGGATGGTCGGGACTTTCGAGGCATTTCTTCTGGAACGATTCTTGGTTTCTCTGTATCTTTTTGGAAAAATTCTTCCGAAAAGGGAAGTAAATAGAAATTGTCAAATGGGGGCAGAGCAGCTTTCGAAGACTTGTCGAACTACCCGTAGGGAGACATTTGCTTTGTTCTAAGTATGATTCAAAATGACTCAATGTCTCGGCTCCCGGAAACTTAGCACAATGCTCTCGGGAAGCTCAATGTTTTGCTCTTGAACGCTGATCCGTAGAGAAACGTTCATTGAGTTTTACTGGATCGCAAAACAGGGTCGCATTGCTAAACTCAGTACAATGCTCCCTATGGGTCGCATTGCTAAACTCAGTACAATGCTCCCTATGGGTCGCATTGCTAAACTCAGTACAATGCTCCCTATGGGTCGCATTGCTAAACTCAGTACAATGCTCCCTATGGGTCGCATTGCTAAACTCAGTACAATGCTCCCTATGGGTCGCATTGCTAAACTCAGTACAATGCTCCCTATGGGTCGCATTGCTAAACTCAGTACAATGCTCCCTATGGGTCGCATTGCTAAACTCAGTACAATGCTCCCTATGGGTCGCATTGTAGGTCGATCATCCCGTTCCGGGGGACTCGGATTTCGAAAAAAAATCCCAATTTCCTAAAAAACTTTTTCGTTTGCTAATTTTGATCCTTTATCTTCCGATATTTATATAGAGACGGGTAGGAGAATCAGATTTTCCTCACGTTCTAAAATCTTTTTAAAAGGATTTTGGTGCGGGAATCGAAACGTGATTCGGGTTTCGCAAAAGCGGAGCAAATGAATGGAACCTTTCGTTTCCAAACGATTTTTTATTTAGTATTTTAACCAGGAGAAATTCTCATGAGGAATAAGATCATCTTACTTGCCGGACTGTTCTGCATTCTTGCTGTGCCAGGTGTTTATAGTCAGGAGACCGGAAACAATCCAGCTGGAGCTGGTGGTGGACAGCAAGCGGCGGCGCCGGATCCTCTGGAGAAACTGATTCTGGAGAATTTTGAAGAGGCAGAGGATTGGAGAGCCAAATCGACCACTCCTCTCGGAGAGACAAAAGTTCTCAAAATGGCCCAAAGAGGTCTGATCAGAGACGTGTTCGACGAGAATACGGTTCCGGATAACGGAGGAGATCAGATCGAAAAGAATCATATTCTCGGGGTAAAGACACACTATACCAATAGAGGTTTTGACAGAGTGGAAGTGTTTCCTCCTCACGAATATGTGGTAAAGGGAAAGGCTCGTCAGCTTTCTATCTGGACCCTGGGAAGAAAATTTCGTCACACCCTATTTGCAAAGTTGAGAGACTATAGAGGAAAAACTCATAACGTTCGTCTGGGAAGATTGGATTATTTCGGTTGGAGAAAACTGACCGCAACCATCCCGGGTTACGTTCCTCAAAGTACAAGATTTGCGCTGTTGGATAAGAATCTTCATTTCGTATCCTTATTCGTGGTCAGCGATGTTCACGAGGTTGGCGGGCAATTCTACTTTTATGTGGATGATCTGGAAATTCGTGCCGATAAGTCAGATGCGAAATATCCCGGATCTGAGATTAAAGATAACTGGTAATCTTCAAAGAAAGGAAGCAGCAGGCATGGGAAGGTTCATGAACTCGTTTAAAATCACAGCAGCTCTGACAGCGGTTCTCGGAGGAGCAATTCTTCTGGGTCTGGTGAACGGACAAAATATCGTTAAAAGCAAACGCGGGATTGACACCGCGACCGGAATCGATGTAAGCGGGATGGAACTTCGTTCCATCACAGTCGAGTCTTGGGATAACCCGGCTGCTTCCGCGGCTTACGGTTGGGAAGTTGCCACCGATAAGGACACCCAGCAACCGCAAAATGGGCAGCAAACCTATCAACCGGCGGCTCAGAATGCGCAGTCTCTCAGAGAGGTAAAACTGATTTCAGGAAAACCGGGTGACGTCAAAAATGTGGATTCCGGAACTGCAAAGGTTCTTGGGATCAAGTTTCAGTTTACGTTTCCGGGAGAAAATTCGGTCACCATTCGTCCTCCAAGAGTTCCCGAATATGAAGTGCTTCGTACAAAAGCGTATTTGGATTCCAACAATCAGAGAAAAATTTCAAAAATCTACGGCGTGGAATTTCCGGGTGTGACCAAAGCGATTTCCGTATGGGTTTGCGGAAGAGGAAACGAATACAATTTGGAAGGTTGGATTGAAGACTGGAAGGGAGACACTCATATCCTTCAGTTCGGATCTCTGGACTTTATCGGATGGAGACCGTTGACCGTTTCCATTCCACAAGGGGTTCCTCAAGATGTGAATTCTTATCCGCAGGTGAAGACGATTGTTTTCAAACAATTTAAGGTTCGTTCTCGTCCGGATACAAGCGGTGAAACTGTGTATCTTTTTTTCGACGAGCTTAGAGTTCTTTCCGACGTATTCGAAGTTCACTTTGACGGAGCTTCCATCGACTTCGACGATGAGGATTGCAAAAGCAAACACAAGCTTGATAAGATGCTCAAGACAAAAGTTGATAAAGAATGTGGTGGAAATTCCAACGCAAACAAGTAATTTTTTCATCAACGGGATGTTCTAAAATCCCGTTCTGTTCCACTCTCGGTAAAGCCGGAATCGGGTTTTGCCGGGAAATCTCCCTCTCTCTAAATTCTGGTTTACGGATAAGCCAACTTGGCTATAATTGATAAATACAGGGCTGTCAGAGAGGAATTTACCCCCACAATGTCCCAATTTTCATCAAGCCGAGACTCAATCGGTGGAGTATCCTATGTCTAACGAAATATCAGCAACTACGGAATCCAGGCCGGCCAGCGATCTGGACAAGCTGACATCTCTTTTCAATGAAGAAATCTATGTTCGCACGGATGCGAGCTCTATTCCAGCTTCCAAGTTTAAGATTTTTGACGACCTCATCGAATTTTATAAGTCCGCCGGGAAAATCGACGAAGCAAAACTAAAAATTGAAGAGTATCTTTCCGAACACGAAGACAGCATCTCCGCAAGATATCTGCTCGGGATCCTTTCTCTCGAAAGAGGGGAGATCAGCGATTCAGGTCTTTTAAAAAACCTATTAGAATCTTTTAAAGTATCCGGCAAGTGGGCGATTATCGAGCACATAACGGATCAGATTCTGAAATATGGAGATCAAAGACTCGCTTTGAAATACAAAGCCGAGGCTCTCGAAAAATTAAAGAAGAATAAAGAACTCAAACCGGTGCTTGAAAAGCTCGCCAAACACGATCGTAAAAATCCGGAGATCTTAAAAAAATACGCTCTTTCCATCTTGGATGAAAACAAGGAAAGAGCGATTACATATCTCAAACAGGCGATCGAAACGTTTGCAAAAACAAAAGATTATGTTCAACTCGAAGAGATTTGGCCGATTATCGTAACCAACAATCACGAAGATCTTCAGTTTTTTGAAAGAATCGAAAGAATCATGTTGGGGCATAGAGAGAGAACCAGGCTTGTCGGGTATCTCTATCCGATCGTAGAACCTTACAAACAACTCGAAGACTGGGACAAGGTCATTTATCTTTTAAAGAAAATTCTGGAACACGAATCTTCTTCTAACAAAGCAAGAAACGAACTCATCCGTGCTTACAAAGCGAAATATGCAAACCATTCCCTTTTGGAAGACTTTCTCAAGATGTCCGAAATCGGAAATAACAGAAAACCGATCAAGGTTTGTATCGCGAATTTTGAAAGAAACATCGTATTTGATACCAATAACTATGTTCTTCATAGAAACTGGGGAGTGGGCAAAATCACTTCGATATCTCCGAACGGAGATTCTATCTTTGTGGACTTCAAGGATAAGAAGGATCATAAACTTTCCATTCAGATGGCGATTACCAGTTTAAAACCTCTCAAAAAAGATCATATCTGGGTAAAGTTTTATGAAAACAAAGAAGAGATTGTGGATCTTTTCAAAAACAATATTCCCGATTTTTTCAAAGAACTTTTAACCTCCTTCGACAATAGAATGGTGACCGCGGATATCAAATCCGAAGTCTCCGGCAAATTTCTACCTATAGCGGAATGGTCTAAGTGGTGGAACAAAGCAAAAAACATAATCAAAAAAGAACCGAACATTGGCTTTGATCCGAAGAAAAAAGACGAACTCGTATACCGTGAAAAAGCGATCTCTCTTTCCGAAGAACTTTCCGAAAAATTCACTCACCAGGCGGATGTGAACAAAAAGTTAGATATCGCGATGGAAGCTCTGGACAATAGAGAAGACGCGGAAGGCGCGATCGAAGCGTTCAATCACTTTTACTATGAGGAAGAAGAGGCCGCGGACCCGGTTCGTAAACTGGTGGCTTATCTTTATTTGCAATCGGCTTCCGAAGAACTCGGAGACGAAGAAATTCCGAGACATTTAAACGAACAAAAAATCATAGAACTGATCAAGTCTTTGCCCGTGGCCGTGTTGACCGAAATTTCCACAAAGATCGGAAACGTGGAGATCAAAAAAGGTTATGTAAACCTGATCCGCAAACACGCTCAGAATCCTGAGGAAGTGTTGACGGGAATTCTATTTGAAGTTCCGATCAAGGTAAACAAATACGTATTCTCGATTCTGGAAGAAGAAGGCAGGTTCGAGCTTCTCAATTCGTTTATCAAATCCGCGGGAACCAAGGCCAAAGAAACTCCGGAAGTATTTATCTGGATCGCAAAATCCATTCTTACAAAAACCTGGGAAGGGGAGTGGATCACTGCTTCCAAACCGGAAGAACGTCTTGAATTGATTCTCAAAGTTTTCCGATTGTTCAAACCTTTGACTAAAATCGAAGACAAGGGAACCAAACTCAAAAATGCGTGTAAGGAAATTTTACACGGAAACGACGACGAGATTCTCCGGGAGGCAATTCACGCCGGAGATTCCGAGTATATCCGTAAACTCTACGCTCTTTATAAGGAAGTTCCTTACTTTACGGATCTTGAAAAAGACCGTTTGTATGCTCTGATCATCGAACTCAAACCGGACATTGCTTGGGAAGAAGAGGATGATGAGGACGAAGCGGATGATGATATTCTCAACCGGATTCCCGAAAATGCAATTCTTGTCACCCGTCGTGCGTTGAACCGGAAAAAAGACGAGTTCGAACATTTGCTCAACGTCGAGATGCCCGAAAACTCCAAAGATATCGGAGAAGCACAGGAAAGAGGGGACTTGCGGGAAAATGCAGAATACAAAGCTGCGATGGAAAAACAAGTTCAGCTCCAAGCCGCGATCAAACGACTGGAAGCCGAAATCAAGAGCGCGATTATCTTGGATCTTACCAATGTCAAAACGGACAAGATCAATATCGGTGTTACCGTAAAACTGAAAAACGAGTCTACGGGGGAAGCGCTTTCGTATTCCATCCTCGGAGCTTGGGACGCCGATACGGAGAAACATATCATCAGTTATCAGTCACCGCTTGCGAAGTCTCTTCTTGGAAAAAAAGTTGGGGATTCTGCCATTTTGAACCTGACGGGAGCGGAAACTAAGTTTAGTGTTCTTGCGATCGGCAGATCCAATCTAAACCAAGAAGATTAAAAGCGAAAGCGGTTTCCATTTGGAACGGTAAAATCCCGGGTCGAGAAAACGATTCGGGATTTTTTTTGTCCGTTTTTATCTGCGGCTAGTGGAATAATAAATCAGACAACCTTCGGTTTCTTTTGCTTTTCGGACGCAATGGTCTTTACAATGACCTCTTCTTACGTCCCGATATTTCGGGAACTCTACGCCGCAATTGCCTAAACAAGACTGTAATTTTTGATCGCATTCTCGTCTTGTAAAAACTTCTTTTAAGAATGTGTCTTTTTCTCCCGATACCGGCTCATCCGCGTAATTTGAAATCGAAACAAACAAGATAAGAAAAATCAACAGAGGAAAGAATGCGATTTTGATTTCTTTGTTAGGAAAGGTTTGCTCGTTTTTATATACAAAAAATTTCATATAATTGCCTAAGAATTTATATCCAAATAAAAAACGATCGAGGCAACAAATTCATCTCTAAACCCGATTCTCCCGTAATCCTATCTGAGACGGACTTGAAGTCCGATTTCAAGCATTTTTCAGTACAAAGGAGTTGTAGGAACAACGACATGCTCTTTTCAAAAAAAATTCAATAAGGTTTTTTCAATCAAAGGTTTTTGAGTCCACGGAATAAAATGGTCCTCTTCTTCGAGAGAAATCGTAGTAAGGATGGAAGGTGAAAGCTGGGTTTTAAAATATTTTAGGTTTGCAAACGGGACCAGAGAATCTTTCACTCCGTGAATGAGAATCGTCTTACAGCGAATCGTTTTCCAAAATGGTTCCAAAGTTCGAAGTTGGGATTTGAGAGGAAGCATTTCTTCGTTGCTGTTTGTGACTTCCTGCGGAAGTAAATCTTTGACCCAGCCCCAATCCGCGATCCGATTATACCATTGAATTTCCTCTTCCTCGGAACTCAATGAGGCGGCCAATAACAAAAGTCCTGCGATGCCGTTCGAGGGATTGGAGGCGATTTTTGCGGCGATCGGTCCGCCATAAGAATGCCCCACAAGGAGAATCTTTTTCTTTCCGGAAAAATCGAACTTACTCCGAAAATTTGCGATCGTGTTTTCCAAGATGACCGCTTGTTTTTCCACGTCTGGAACCGCTTGGCTAGATTCCGATTTTCCAAATCCGGGTCGATCCAAAGAAAGGATACAAAAAGAGGAATTGAGCGCGTAATTTCCGAGATACCAAAAATAATTCTGCCAGCCTCCGGGGGATCCATGAATGAATATTATAATTTTATTCTTTTCTGATGTACAGCCGGTTGATACTCCATAAATCTTTTTTCCGTTTTCTGTAAAATTTATCTCCTTTGGTTCCGCTCCCGAACTTTTTAATAGAATCAAACTTTCTTCCGGTTTTTTTTCAAGATCTTCAGGTAATCGACAGGAAAAAATAACGGAGATCGTCAACAGAATACGAACTAAAAGTAAAAATATGAATTTCATAAGAATGATTTTATTTCAAAAATGATTCCGGTTAAATCGCCAATTCTTTGTTTGCGATTTGTTGATATAAACGCAAAAAGGTTTGATTCGGTTTGTGGACGTTGTCGGAATCGAAAAATCCTTCTCGGATGCCTTTTACGAGATACATATCGATCTCTCCCTTGTTTTTGGCTTGGATCTTTCCTCTGTGTTCGCAGATAAAAAAGTCTTTTACCTTTTCGTAAGTCTCGCTCGAGATATTGACCTCTCCCGGAATTCCGGAACTTTCCATGCGGCTAGCGGTGTTTACCGAATCACCCCAGATATCATACGCAAACTTGTCGGTACCAACCACACCCGCGACCACGGAACCTGTATGAATTCCGAGCCGAAGTTCCCAATAAGGAAGATTCAACCTTTGTCTTTCCTGTTTTTTCAAATTCATAAATCTCTGAAATTCGAGTCCGCATAAGACCGCGTCTATAAAATGCGTGTTGTTTTTGAGAGGAAGACCTCCGGCTGCCATGTATGCGTCTCCGATCGTTTTGATTTTTTCCATTCCGTGGTTTTTGATGATGGAGTCGAATTCCCTAAAAAACAAATCAAGTTCGCTTAACAATTCTTCCGGACTCATCGTTTCGGCTATTTTCGTAAATCCCGCCATATCCGTAAAAAGGACGGTTGTACTTTCATAGCGAACCGGTACGACAAAATCATTTCGTTTTAATTCCTCCGCCACGGTTTCCGGAAGAATGTTGAGTAAGAGGGCGTCCGATTTTTTCCTTTCTATATTCAAATTTCTTGTTAGGATAAAAATCAAAAGTCCCGTAAGAATCTGGACGAACAGATAATTTCCGCCTGCATCCAAATAACGCTCCGTTTCATTGGGATACATCTTGATCAGATGTCTGTTGAAATATTCGATTCCGTAGAGAGTTGCGGTTGCGGCCGCGTAGACCAAATACACGATCCAAACATTATGATTTCTCAGTAGAATCGTCGCGATAACCAACGCCGGAATGAAATAATAGTGATTTCCTCCTATCGATCCGCCGTTAAAAAACCACATCGAAGAAAGATAAATCAGAATGGTAAGGTTGAATGGCCAGAATAGGGAATGAAAGATATTTTTGAAGCGAGAAACGAAATACATTCCCGTTAAAAGAATTCCGGAGACGAAATTTAACGTAAAGATGACCATAAAGTTCTCAAGATAAAAGGAGGAGAATGCGCCGAATATATTCAAGGCACCGTTTACAAACGCGACTGTGTTAAATAGTCTATGTTCCAGAGAGTTCTTTTTCGGATCTCCGAACATAAAATAAACAAGTTTCAGAATTTGATCAGTCATTGCGATATATCCTTTTTTCTTTTGTTGAAAACCAGATCATTTTTTTTCACACCGCTTTTTCAAAAACGGTTTCAATCGGATCGATTGGGAATCTTTCGATCCCCGGCATAAAATGCAAGAACGGTTTTTAAAATTTCGATCAAACTCGCTTTGCGGATCCCCCGTTTTTGATTTTCAAATCCGATCCGAAAAAGAAGATTCCATTGTTTAAATAAAATAGAATACATTCGTATTAAGGAAAACGTCGGATCGTATAAATTTGTGGATTCGGATGTGATTCCGTTTAGCTCCACGATTCCGAATTCTTTTCCCTTTTTTAAAAGTTCGTCCGATCGGTAACGAATATCATATCTTCCAAAATAAAATCCGGAGAATGTTTTTGAAATCGAATCGATCTCTCGTTTTAAATCTTCTGTAATGAGATCGCTTCCGTCCGTAAAAAGGGTTCCCTGACAATGATTGCCCGCTTCGGCTAACCTTTTTCTTTTTCCTTTTGGAAGAATCCGGTGCCAGTCCTTTGTGTGTCTTTCTTGAAATACGTTCCATTGAAATTTGTAGCGTGGATGTGCTAAGACCAGATCCTGTAGAGTATGAATTCCGTCTCCCTCTATGACCGGAAACGTTTTTCTTGTAATCGAAAGTATATCTCCGGTTTCTTTTCCGGGTATACGATAGTAGAAAATGCCGGCTTCTTCCGGTCCCGGATGATACTCTTGCAAAATCAAATTTACATTGGATTTTTTTAAATACTCGGATGCGTCGTGTTCCTGTCTGATCAGTTTGACTCCGTATCCCCTTTGCCCGGCGTCCGGTTTGAGAATGTAAGGATACTTAAAACCTGATTTTTGAAACGTCTCTTTTAAAGATTCCCAGTCGGTCGTCGGTTTGATTCTTATAATTTTAAAAAAACTTAATATAGATTCGGATTGAATGTTTTTTAGGATTTCTTCCTTGGATTCGCCCACCAACCCTCCGAGAAAAATTCCCGGATTAGCGGAGCAAATCGTCCCAAATCCCTTATATCTGACCGCGAGATAAATCAGATAAGGAACTAAAGGCGAGTAAAACATCCAAGCGGGCCAAAATTCGGGACGGAATAATTTTTCCAATTTCAGTTTCCAAAAAAAAAATCTCCCTTTCCGTTTGTACGAATTAAACTTCCGTTGTATCGGTTTGTTTTTGATATTGAAGAGTCGATAAGGCAATGCCGAATCCTTCGGGTAGAAAAACATTTTGCAAAAAACACTCCGCGTAAATTTTAATGATGGCCATGTGATGGATTGTGTGATCTTGAACATATAAGAATTCCCGTTTGAGGTTGGAGATTGTTTTTCCTTCCTTTCCCGATACGGGATCCAAAAGATAACGAAGTCCGACCATCTGATTCTCATCGTTCGTTTCCAGTAACCTCAAAAGCTCGAATATTTTGTCCCTCGCCGCAAGTGGTGATATTTCGTAGAGTGGATTCCTTTTTCTATTTTCGTAAGAAATATCGGATGTTTTCAATCCGATCACAAGGTTTTCCAAAACTTCGATGCAATGACGAACGTGTTTTCCAATGCTTGAATCTTTTATTCGAGTAGCCTCTTTGGAATACTCTTGTTCTTCAATGATCGACAACAGATCCGTGAGTTGGCTAAATGCATGGTGAATGTTTTGATATTGTACGAATAACATCGTCAAGTTCTTCGAGGATAAACTTTCGAGGTTACAAATGAGATGTTTTTTTAGAATTTGCAAGAAGATTTATGCGGAGAATCAAAAGAAGACAGAGCCGAAGCCCTGTGTTTATACGAGAAGCGGATCAATAGAGGCTGAATCGAACCGGAATGAGAACTTTAACCGTGATTGCTTTTCCGTCCAAAATAGAAGGAGAATATCTTTTTTTGTAAAAGGCTTCGATTGCCGCCTCGTCTAGCCCAAAACCGAGTGCTTTGCCGACGGACCGAACTCTCAGAACCTGACCGTTTTCCGCGATGATCACTTCCAGAGTCGAGGTTCCGGTAATTCCGGCTCCTCTTGCTTCGGAAGGGTATTCCGGAATAATGTCCGGAGTAAGATCCACCGGAGCGGTCGCGCCGGAAATGATCGCATCCTGTGCGCCTGCGATTCTCGGATCTTCTTTCTTTTTGATTGTGTCGGTTACTTCAAATTCCCCGTCGTCCGCGGCTTCGCCGACGTTCGGATCTTGGATGACGAGATTGTCCACAAAAGCTACCTCATCCACGAGTCGATCCAATCGATTGAATTCTATCGAAGGTGTATACCAGAAGAATAAAATCAGCATCTGAAGAACGAATGAAAAGGATAGAAAAAACTCCATCCTATAACGATCGATGAATCTTCTCAGTTTGCTTTTTTTAAGAGCCGTAATCAAGGAGTTGACTTGTTCCATCGATCAAAGACCTCCACCCTGGGTTGTCTTTGTTACAAGGGATATTTTTAACGCGCCCGCTTCCTTTAATAGCTCGAAAGCATTGTCCAATTCCGCGTATGATAAATCCTTATCCGCATGAACTAAAACTTTTAAGTCAGGAGTTGTGGTTAACTTGGCTCTGACGTTATTGATCGCCGTGTTTAAAGGCATTTTTACCTGGTTGAAATAAACCGTTTTATTTTTGTCTGCGCTTAGATATAGATTCGCAATTTTCTTATTTAATTGTTCTCCGCCGGGCACGTCCGGCAACGCGATCGGTAGATCCGGATCGGTATCCAGGACGGAAGTGACCATAAAAAAAACCAAAAGTAAAAAGGCGATGTCGGCCATCGAGCTGACTGGAATTGAGGGTGGATTTTTTTTCTTTTTTAAGCCCATATTTATTTTAACCTTTTTACGGAGATCTGTTTAAAGCCCCTGATCTGCACTGCAGAAAGGGCATCCAACATGTTTCCGTATTTGGTTTCACCCGTCGTTTTGATCAAAGCGACTTTGTTTTCGATATCGGGAATGTCCATGAGGTTGAGTTGTTCCCGAAAATCGATTAGGTTTCTGTAATCCTTTGTTCCAATGGATTTGTTTTTCATCTTAACCACTTCGCCTGCGATTAAGATCTCGTAGATATTTTCTCTTAGAACCAAGGTTGGATTGGAATTCTTTTTTGGAAGTTGAATATTCAGACCTTCCTTTACAAAGAAAACGGCTGTGACCATGAAAAACACCAAAAGAAGAAAGGCGATATCCGACATCGATGACGCGGATATTTCTTCCAATGCGCGTTTCTTTTTTAATTGGATCATACTATGCCTTTATTAGGAAAATAGATTATACTTTTTTAGAATTTCTTTTTAAGAATTCTTTATAGATTCTGTTTGCTGCTTCTTCGATTTCGGAGGTAAAGCCGTCGATTCTGGAAGTAAGATATTGATGAAAGGTCATCGCTGGAATTGCGACTATCAATCCGGCAGCGGTGGTGATTAAGGCTTCTTTAATCCCGCCTGCAACCACTTTTGCATTTACCTGATCCGCGTTCGCGATGGCGTCGAATGCATTGATCATACCGGATACGGTTCCCAAAAATCCGATCAGAGGAGCAATTGTAGATACCGCAGCTAAGATCACGAGACCTCTTTCCAGAACCGTAATGACTTCGGCGGCTTCTCTTTCCACGCCCTTTGCGAATATTTCCGCGTCGCCGGAGGATACGTCGATTCCACCCGCTAAAACCTGAGTGATCTTATAGTCTTTTCTTTCGTCTAGAAATCCCTGAACTGCATCCAAACCTTTTGCATCCATTACGTCTCCAAGGTCGATATTGTATCCTTTTGGAAGTAGTTTTGCTGTTCCTAAGAAATAAATTCTTTCAAAGATAATTCCTAATGCGACGATAGAAGACAGAGCGAGGGGATACATCGTCCATCCGCCGAGAAGAAAAAGATCGACAAATCCCCAACTCTTTTCCGCTTTGGGAGCGGCTGGTGCCGTTTCATTCTTTGTCTCTTCGGATGCAGAAGTGCTCGTCGTTTCTGTTTTGTTCGGTTCTGAAATCTTGTCTTGAGCTAAAATTGCAGTAGTGGAAAGGGAAATGATTCCCGAAAGGATGAGCGCCGTTGCTACCCATTTAAATTCTTTTTTTATTGAGGAAAATTTCATCGATATCTCCGAGTAAAATGTTTCTGTAATATAAGTGAGAATTGTTACTGCAGGATTACAAAAAGGTTACGGGTTAGAGACTTACGGTGCATTGTTCGAAATCCAATTGTGACTTTTTGAAAAGCAAAAGGTTTATAATTTTGATTTTAAGCAATCATAAATTCATCCGAAATTTGAGACAGTTTTTTGGCTAATAATACGAAATGGAATTTGAATTTCATTTTTGATTCGATTGATATCAAGCTGACAACCAAATACGGAGTGTAGATCTTTCGTCGTTTTGATTTTGGGAGAAAAAACCCGAATCCGGATTATTTACGGATTCGGGTTGTTAAATTACAGTTTATATGTAGCCGAGAAGGAAACATCCAAACCCGTTCTGTATTTTTGGAATACATATTCCTGTCCGGTAAACGGATCCGTTTGAGTAATTTTGAATTGACTGTTCATTACGTTTCTTACCGCGCCTCTCAGGTCGAAACGATCGTTGTGTTTATACGTATAAACGATATCCGAAGTTCCGGTTCCTTTTTGAATCGCATCGGGAACGCCATCCGAACCCACTAACGCGATTCGGTCGCTAAAATAGTTATAGTAAAAGCCGATGTTATGCTTTTTGGATCTCGAAGTAAATACGTCGATTCTCACATTGGAAACAAAGTTGGATTGCCCTTGTAGTGGACGATTCAAATTTGTGGGAGCGTATGCTGCGTAATTCGAAATTGGATCCACTTGTCCGGATGCAATAAAGCCGTAGATATTTGCATCCAATACATCCACTCTTGATTTGATAAAAAATACGTTCGCTTCCACTCGAAGCCACCAGAGCAATTCCTTACGATAATCCAATTCGATACCGCGAATTGTGGCCTGTTGAGCGTTTGCAAATTTATACACTAAGCTGGCACTTCCCGCAACGGGTAATCCGATGAGCTCGATCGGGTTTGATAGATTTTTATAAAATCCTCCGATTCCGATATAGTCCGTATTGGTGAGATAGTATTCCCAGCGAACGTCGTAGTTGTGAATGTATGTTCTTTGAAGGCTTGCGTTTCCGAAAATTCGATCCGCTTGAAAAAAAGCCGAAAATCCGAATGGAGACAATTCCCGAAGGTCCGGTCTGGTCAATGTCTGCGAATAAGCCAATCTTAGATTCATATCCTTTGCAATTTCCCATGCTACGTTTGCGGAAGGTAATTTGTCTTTTGTTCTCAGTTCTCCGATTCCTAAGTTGTTTACGTCGCAGACGTTAGATCTTACTAAAAGTAGCCTTTCTTCTTCCGAATTCGTATTACAACCGTAGTTTGCGTTAAACCCGTTCCAGCTATTTTTTAAATCGTATGTTTTCGTTTTTTGATAACTGTCCTCATATCGAACTCCGAAAATTGTTTTTAACTTTGCGAGAATGGGGATTTCCGCTTGTAAAAATGCCGCTTGCAGACTTTGAGATGCGTCATACGCGTTATTTCCGGATGCACGTTCGAATATTTTCCGACCTCCTGTTGCATAAGTCAGAGGGTTGTATAGAATTTCACCCGGAATCGGGTAAGAGGAATCGCGATCGCTGCCTGCAAAATTTCTTTGGGCAAATTCTCTAAATTCAAAATGTTTAAATCTATCAAGATTGCTGAATCCGAATTTCAATTTACTTTGTAAACCGTCCCATTGGTTAAAGGGAATTTCGTATTTTAAAGACTGACTTCTGACGGTATCTTCGGTGTTCGAAAAGTATCTCGTTCCGTCAGGGTTGTTTCCCAATCTGCGAAATCCTGCTGCGAGATCGGTTCCTCCCTGAGACCAAGCTTGGTTTCTTGCATCCGGTTCGTTTCTTTCTGCAAGAGCGTAATTAAAATTCCATTCGAGTTTATGAGGTCTTGCACCAAAAGCCCGGATCTCATGATCACCGCCTAACGTGTTGTTAAAAATCGTTCGGCTGATATAACTCAGGTTGGTTGATTTAAAATTGAAATTGTCGATATAATTTGCGCCGTCACCTTCTCTTACGGTTTTGTCCGATTGCGCCGAATAGAGGGTTTTGATATAAAGCTGCTGTCCTATTTTCGGTTCGTAAGCGAGGTTTAAGTTGTTTCCCCAGAGAACTTCTTCCGTATATATTTTTTGATTATTCTGATTTAACGGACGGAGAACATTCGAATCCTTTGCATAGATTGAAATCGGGTTTGTCGCCTGAAAACGTGCGTTTGTCTCTTCTCTATAGTTATAACTTCTGTTATAGGTAGTTCCCGCTAAAACTCCAAATCTTCCCCATCTTTCGGACTTAAATGAATTTCCCGCCGATACGCTAAAGGTTTTATTATAAGGCGAATCCTCTTCTTTGGGAGACCATTCCTGGTTGAAGCTTATGGAACCCGCCTTCATCCCGTTAGTCGTAAGCCCGCCAAAACGATCTCCCTCTACAAACGGAATCGCTTTAGGAAGTCCGTTGATCATGTCCGGTAGTTCTTGTTTTTTCGAAACTAGGCCGAATTGATTATTCAAGTCGCCCTGATTGAATGTTTTAAATTTATGCCCCATCACTTGGGTGTTCTTACCTACACCTAAGGAAACGGAAAGCTGCAGGTTATCGGGATATTCCTTGGTTTCGATTTTTACGATTCCGCCAGAAAATTCCGCAGAGTCCTCCGCCGATGCCGTTTTGATGACACGAATGTTTTTGATTACCCCTGCCGGAAACAAATCCAAGGGAACGATCCTTTTATCGGGTTCGGGAGAAGGAATAAACGAATCGTTTAGAATTGTGTTCGAATATCTTTCGCCAAGACCTCTTACAAAAATGAATTTCCCGCCCACAAGAGTGATTCCGGTTACTCTTCGCAAAACGTCTCCCGCGGATGAATCCGGACTTTTTTTGATGGATTCTTCGCTGATGCCATCCGATACGACGCCGCTTTTTCTTTGTAAAGCTAGTAACGCGGATTCGGAATTTTCAAGTCCTCTACCTTTTACTTCGACTGTATCGAGGACTTGAGCTCCCATAACCACGTTAACCGAAACCTGTGATCCTGAATTGACTGTGATTTTTTTGAACTGTGTTGCATAGCCGATCATTTGAAATTCGACGGTATGTTCGCCCGAGGGCAGATTTAATTCGTATTTACCGTCGAAGTCCGTTCTTGTCGCAGCCTTGATGGATCGAACGATGACGACCGTTCCAAAAACCGGATCTCCCGATTCCGAATCTACGATTTTTCCTTTTACTTTTCCAGTCGCCTGTCCGAAGATCGGATTTATCAGGATCGAGATGGAGAATAAGAATAAGATTTTAATTGTTTTATTTTTCATGTTCCGTACGTACAAACTTTAAATTGATTTTTATGTTCTATAATGAGCTTAATTTCATCGATGATGATCGTCTTGGAATCCACTTGAAGTTGAATCTCTCGGATTACATATCCGTTGATATTGTTGATTTTACGCGGCTTTTCCGGATGATTTATGGAAAGAATTTTTATCGGACCTTGAGAACCGCGTAGATTTTGTCTGATTTTATCAATTCCAGCTGTTCTTCTTATGAGGAGAAGATACATCGCGTCTTCGATTTTAGAATTTGCTATGATATTGTTCTGATCTATATTATTTGGAAGATAGATATTTCGGATCTCTTTCTGGTTGCATGAATATTTTAAAAGGTCTTCTTTATTTATAGAGGAGTTGTCTCTGATCTCTTTTAGAGCTTTGAGGATCGCCTCCTTAAGATTATACGAAGAGTTTTGAATCGTATAAGAATCTTTGATTTCCGATCTGAGAAGTTCTCTATCTTTTTGAATTGCAAAACTTAATATAGGATCAGGATTTTCTTTTTCAAAATCGGGACGATTCCCTTGCTCTTTACAATTTGAAAATGAGAGCGATAAAAGTAAAATTGAGAGAATATTTAGAAAATGTTTACAGCGTGTCCCAAAATCCCAGTTTACTTTGCCAGAAAGATCAAGCTGCAGCAACTTATCAGAGCGCTTCCCATGGGGCGCGTTCTGGGTTCTGTCCCCATCGAGCGATCCGTAAGTGAGCGAGATGCTGAGTTTTCCCGAACGACCCGCAATGCGATCCATAGAAAGCATTGCATTGAGTTGTACCGGGAGTGAGATGTTGAGTTGCCTTTGGGACAGGTTCTTATATTGTTTCGACATGATTGTTTTGGTAATAAGGAGGATCCTCCTTTCGGAGAATCCTCTAATGCTTTTATTTGGCTCTATAAACCGTCCAACCGAATGCCCAATTTGTGCCGGTAAGCATTCCACCGTATGTCGTGTTATCGGTAAAGAAACCGTCAGCTCCTTGCGCGGCGAGTGCGGAACCCGCTGCGTTGGCAGCTTCCCCCGCGGGCTGATAGTCTGGTTTGGTCGCGTAAGTGCAATCGTCGCTGTCACCGGAACCGAGAGAAATGACCGGAAGAACTGTCAAACCGTTTGTAGGCGGCGCGCAAAACGCACTCGCATTCGTAGTTTTGCCGGTTTGTACAAGAACATCCGTGAAAGTCGGAGCTGTATTTTGACCTCCACCGCCATTGGCCGGACAATCGATGTTTCCGGCTTGAAATCCGTAGAGTGTTCCGTTTGAAAATGTTCCCTGCAGACCTTCTCTGAGTCTTGCTCCGAATCCGTTGGAAACATTCGCACCGAGCAGAGTAAAGTTTGAAAGTTTAACATTGGTTCCCGGCTTAACGGTTGCGGAAGCGGTTCCCGTGCTGTGGGACCCGTCCATTTCAAAACCGTGAGGATCCGTAGACGGAGTTCCGCCGCATGAGGTAGCATATTTATGGGAAATTAGAAATTGAACTTTTCCAGTATAAGCTTCGTCAAGATCGAGATCATCGTCCTGTCCGCCGGTCATCAATAGAAACTTTCCGGTCCAAGCTCCGCCCCAAGATTCGATTCCGTCATCGAGATGTCTATGAACTTGAACATAATTCAAAGCGGTTCCGCTTCCGACTACGTAGAGTGAAATTCCGTTCAATTCGTCGCCTGCGGAAACTTCGTTTCCTGCATATTCAACGATTGTATAAGTAAGGCTTCCGGAAGTTCCCGAGTCGGATACACCGCTGTTATATTGAAGACCCGTTCCACCTTCGGTATTTTGGGCAGCCGCTCTTGAACCGATTGCATTCCCCACTACCAGAATCCCACCCCAGTCGCCTGGAGCTCTGTTTCCTACGGTTTTAGAGGAAGTGAAACAAACTGGCGCTGCTTCGATTCCGTTTGTAACAATTTTTCCGCCCGGTTCGATGATCAGAGCGGAACCCGCTGTTCCAAATACGACGGAGCCGCTTTCAAATGTTAAAGTTGCTCCGTTTTTTACTCTAACGATTCCGCTCAATGAAGATGAGGAGAATGCGGGCAATGTTTGATCAGTGGTGATGTTTCCGCTGAGAATCGTATTTGCACCTTGAATCAAAGCTCCGTCGCAGATCCCGGATCCTGCATCTGGGTTGGTTCCGCCCGATAACAATGCAAGAATGACTAACGTATTATCTACTTTATCCTTTTTGCATGCGATAAAAGATGAAAGTAGTAAAGTAGCGCTTAAAAAAATAAGCGAAGCTTTTTTTGAGTAATTCGATTTCATTTTATGACTCCTTAAAAATGAACCTGATCGGTGAGATAATAATAAAGGGAAGGGGTTACATGAGAGTTACAAACTGATATAATTCCGGTAACTTTAGTGATCGTTTGAATACGGTTCATTTTGAATTTTCTATGATAGGTTTCCGAATTGAACCTTTTACGGGAGCGCCAAGAACAATATCAGCAGAAAACCAAGAGATCCGAATGCGAAATAACGATCGCTTTTGGTTTCTTCTTTGGTTTCGTTTTCTTTTGCCCAATTGACTTCTTTTTTTTCGATCGTAACCGCATCCTTTTTAAAGCCCCGTTTGGTTCCGTCCTCATATTCAACGATGATACCCTGATCGTTTTCGGATGTTTTTACGTTTTCGATCGTTTCATTGGTCTTTATGTTTTTAACCATATCCGCAGATATATGTGTGAATGCGGTCATCAAGCAGAGAAATAGAATGACGTATGTGTATAATCTTGTAATCATTTTGTAACGAGTTTCCTTCGAGAATGTTTATCCATTCCCATGATTACGAAAGGATACAAGATTAAAATCGTCTGGAATGTTACGATTGTGTTAAAGATTGAATTTGGATTTTGAATCTAAGAAATGGACCATACCGATTCAAGATTGCAACGGCGAGCAAACCTTAGGGGCAAGTCGCAGAGTTCAAATGATGGATCAGTTTTTGATTCTTTTTTGCGATCGATTGAAATTATATTTATGAAACGAATGAGTTTGCTATCCGAGCGATATCAAAATTGGTTTTTTGAACTTCGCGATCTTTAAACAAACATCGATGAGATTTTTATTGTAAAGTTTCCGTGTTTGGTTGATTCCGATCCCGACTCACTCGAGTGGAGCTTGAAACGTTTTCAGACATCACTGATTCAGATTTTTTTAATCATAGGCCCATTCTTCGAGACCTTGATGTTCTAACCAATTATGATACTTTTCTAGTGATTTCTGTTCTTCGAGATAATACTCGTGAAGCGCACATCTTGTGATGAGAATGTCTATCATTTCCGAATCACTTCGTAATTTCCCATCGAGATCGGTTTTATCAAATAAACGCATACTCATCTTCAACGATTCGAGTTTGTATCTAGTCATTTGCAAAAACCTGAATATTCTAAAATTGTGTTATTATTGTGTTCTGGATGTGCGTCGTTTCTATTTTTATAGCATGCTAAAGACTCGTAATGTCGCTTTACGTTGGCTTTTTTTCGAAAATAGATGAAACATCCGATCGGTAAAATGCCGGTATGCGAGATCCATTCTCCTTTGATAAGAAGCAATCGTGAATCGGAAATTGACAGTTTCGAAATTTCGTTAAATTCTTGCTCTTTCAAAGGGATCATTTCAACTCCACATAACTTTTTGCCGAATTTGTAGCAATGAAACAATAAATTGCTTCACACAATTAGTCAATTTAAAAATTGTCTTAAGCAATAAAATGACAGATCCTGAAATACTAAAACGTCTCGAAATAGTTTTTGATTACTTGAAAAAGGAAAAAAATCTAAATCAACACCGTGTAGCCTTGAAATTTGGCGTAACCGACAGCACGATTACCCGGTTGTTAAACGGTAAAAATCCCCTTACGAAACGACTTTTGACACAATTTGAATCTATCTTTGGGATTTCTGGCGAGGAATGGATTGTTCAAGGAAAAGGAGAGATGCTTCTTCCAGCAGATTTGGATTCTCAAAGGGACGAAGATCAGAGATTGTTAAGAGACATTGGTAGACGATCGGGTTTTCGGAGTTTAATCGAAATTCTTCTTAAACTTTCGGATAAAAACTTAGCCGCAATCAAAGCATTAGCGGAAAAATTAGGACCCGAATAAAGATAAAGCACCTGCTTATTTATAATTTTGATTTCGAAGGAATCAATAATTCGTTTGAGTTTTTTGGATGAATGTGACATAATTTATATTATGTCACAAGTATTAGAAAGGCTCGCAGTTAAAAAAATCGTAGGTTTGGAATCCCCTGATATCCTCCAAAAAATCAAAGACTTTGTTTCTAAAATATATTTAGATGCAGGTTATACGGATTCGCCTTGGAAAAACGTAAATTATGACCTCTGGTCTACTTGGTTTTATGCTGAAGGCAAAGAGGGGATTCTCGCTGCAATGAGAATTACCGAAAAATTTCCCTGGAATTTTATTCCGCTCGAGGTAGCTTTTATTAAAGGAAACGAATTTCCGCCAAAACGATACGGCGTTATCGAAGAAAACGTTGCGGATTGGAATTCAGTGGCTTTTATAAGAAATGCGAAAGGGGGGAAGGCTGCAAAGTTAACTTTCATTGAAACGGCAAGGTATTGCGTGATGAAAGGTTACGATATGGTGTATGGAATGTATAACCCTAAGCTATCCGGTATCGAAAGAATTTACTTCCGAGAAGGGGCGCTGGAGTCCGTGAAATATACAGGTCCGATGTATTTTCCTGGGTTTTATCTCAATGGCGAAATGTCTTGGTTTGAAGTAGTGGAAATTGGAAAAGGTGTTTACAGAAAATTGCCTCAGAATTAATATATTGATGTATTTTTGAGGAGGAATTGGTGAATTGATTAGCACTGGGATCGGATTGATTGTTTTCTCATTGGGATTGTATGTCCGAATCTTTGCTCCAAAAGAACCCGTTCGAAATTCCTTTTTCTACCTATCGATTTCTCTTTCCTGTTGGATGTTTTTTCTTGGCCAAAGACCCAATCTTGCACTGGAATATCGATACCTAATCATCAATTGGACTTTACTGCCGATTGTTTTTTCACCTTACCTATTGCACGAGGCAGTTTGCTTTTTATTGAAGATTCGACAAAACAGGTTATTAAAGAAATTTGAATATGCTATTAATTTTATGCTTTTGTTATATTTCTTGTTCGTTATTTTGAGTGGTAATGTTGTTCATATTCGAAATCCGGAAAATTTCTCTTATTCACCTACCTGGAATTATCATCTAATCATTGGTTATTGTTGCTTTTATATTTTGATTTCTTGTATGAAAGCATTTCTATCGATTTTCAAAAGTCGCGGCGACGATCGGGTAAAAGCTTTTTTATTATTTTCCGGAATGGTGATCTCGTTTTTCGTATCCATATTTTTTGTGTATATTTTACCATTGTTTGGGTATTTTTTAGCTCCGAACGCCGCCTTTGGGATCGTCATATCGTTGATCTTTGGGGCTATCGCGATTTTGCACTATGACGCTTTTAGCATACGTGAGAATATTTTAGACGGAAACTCAATTCCGATATTAACTCGATTCTCCTCCTCTTTTTTCTTGGTCCTATTTCGAATTTTGGATCCCAGCGAGTATTCTATGAGGCTTCTCATCAGTAAGGCAAATGTCGTTTTAGGCGTTGTATCTAAAAATCACGAGCTCGCAATGCGAACCGATTTGGAAACGCTTGAACGTGCGGAAATGGTCGCCGGGGTCTATTACGATCGTCTCAAGTAGTAGCTGTTTTGGGATGCAATCTCAAAATATCCTGATCTGTCGACAGCTTATGATTTTGGAAATATCCAAACAAATTCTAAGTCCGATATCAAATCGATTCCACTTTTAAATTACCCTTCGGATCCAATCATTTCCAAAGGTGTTTTCTCTTAGGATGTGGATTTGTAAATATAAGAATGACATGTCATTTGCTTTCGATAATGACTATTCTATTGAAACAATAAACGGTCGTTATGCGAAACAGGCCCCAAGCTAATTTTTATTAGAAATAATTATGAAAAAAGTTCTATATCTACTTGGGGCAGGGGCAAGTGCAAAATGTATCCCTACCGTAACTACAATTTCTTCAGAATTGACAGATTTAAGTCATCAGATTTTTGAAAATATGCCTGAGTTGGATGGGTCGTTTAAGACCATATTTTTCAGCGATTTACTTGCGAACGAATTTGTTGTAAGATCATTTTACTTTCAGAAGAAATCGGGACCAACCCGACTGTCAGGTGAATACGATCACTACACGCACTATGGATTCGATCACTACACAATTCAGGTCTTTACGATTCCTTCACCGTTTCAAATTTGGATTACAAATATCCTGGATCAAAACAAAGTTTGAGGTCCTACATCTTTTAAATTTTTAAGAAAAAAGAAAGATGCGGATCACGGATCACCGGTGTTGCAAGGGAGGGTTTTCTTTTATTTTAGATCTGCGTTTTTCGAGAATTCTGTTTTTTGATACAGAAATCAATTGGATCAAAAGGTAGAAAAGACGCTTTCGAAAACTGGGGTTCGAGTTTGTGAAAGGCGATTCGATTCTTTTGATTTTCGAAAAATCAATATTCTTCCGTGATTTTATTGCAAACGGACTTAAAGTCCGGTTACAAGCTCTTTTTCAAAGGATCGCATTTGTCGGAGCAATGGAACCTAAAAGGAGAATGAGTAGGGATCAATTCGCAACCAATCTTTCTGTTTCAGAAGAGAAAGATACTTTTGATTCTGAAAAATCTGAAAAAAGGGCAGGCTTTTTGCTTCTCATTCCCCTTTTTTTTGAATTTTTTCTAAAAAACAAAGATCTTTCCCCATTTTTTCTTGAATATTTTGTAATTCTATTTTATATAATAACAGTTATTCTATAAAAACGGTTGTTCAAAATAAGGAGAATCGAAGTGCCCAAAATTGTCGATCCGGATATTTACAGGATTTCGATTCTAAAGCGCTGCCCTGGTTTATTCATCCAAAAAGGATACGCAGTGGTTACGATGAGAGAAATTTCAAAAGAGCTCAGAGTTTCCACCGGAACCCTGTATCATTATTTCCCGAATAAGGAAGTTTTGTTTGAGGAGATGGCGAGATGGATGGTCAACGAAGACGCCAAACAATTGGCCGAAATTCGGGAAATCAATCACGACAAAAGCACGGAAGAAAAACTCGAACTTCTTTTTGAGTTTGTGAGGGAAAGGGAAGATCACTTTCGCGATTTGATTTTGCTCGCCTGCGATCTTTACAGACAAAAAGGAGAACCGGATCGTGCGATCTTGAAAGAATGTTCTCTGATCCTTCGGGATGCGATTGAAAATCATCTTGGGTTCGAGGATCAGGAAATGGAAACTCTTTTTTTTAGCCTTCTGATTGGAACCATCTTTCAAAGGATGTTGAACCAAGAAGCCGTGGATTTCGAAAAAATATTCGCGATGATTCGAGGTTTTACTCCTCTTCTTACAAACAATTTGTTTTTAAAACTTAAAAAAATCGGAAACGATCTTATTTAAAATCGGGTTTCGACAAAGCGAGAATAGTAAAGGAGATTCTTATGACAAATTTGAAACGTTATTCGTTTATCGTTTGTTTTTTGGTGCCCGCATTTACCTTACTGGGCCATTCTTTAGGCGGAGCGTATCATTTTCTCACCTTCGCGGTCGTATTTGGTTTATTGCCGATTTTGGATGTTACGATCGGTTCGGATTCCTCGAATCCAACTGAAGAAGAAGTTCCTTCTTTGCAAAACGAATTCTATTTTAGATTCTTAACCTATGTGTGGGCTTGGGTGCAGACCGGACTTGTGATTTGGGCTTTGTATGAAATTCAGACAAAAAATCATTCCGCTTTGGAATGGATTGGTTTTGTTCTCGCGATCGGGATCAATACCGGGGGAATCGGGATTACCGTTGCGCACGAATTGGGTCATAAAAACAAAAAGATAGAACAGTGGTATTCCAAACTCATTTTGATGACGGTTTGTTATATGCATTTTTTTATCGAACACAATCGAGGACATCACGTAAACGTATCCACTTACGATGATCCGGCTTCTTCTCGTAGGGGAGAATCTTTTTATAAATTTTATCCGAGAACGGTTTTGGGTTCTTATCTTTCAGCTTGGAGGTTGGAAAAAAAACGTCTTTTTAAACAGGGCAAATCCGTTTGGTCTTTTGAAAATGAAATGATCTCTTTTTTGATCGTTCCTCTATTGTTTATCGGTGTTGTGACTGCTGCCCTAAGCTTTTATTGCGGAAGGTTTTCCTGGGAAACACCTGCATTCTTTTTTGCTCAGAGTTTTATCGCATTCTCCTTATTGGAAATGGTGAACTATATAGAACACTACGGTTTGCAGAGAAAAGAAATCGCCCCCGGTAAATTTGAAAAGGTTTTACCGATTCATTCTTGGAATCAGAATTTTGCGGTCAGCAACGCGTTTTTGTTTCATCTACAAAGACACTCGGATCATCACGCAAACGCGGGGAGACGTTATTCGGCGTTGCGGCATTTTGAGGAAAGTCCTCAGCTTCCTTACGGATACGAGTTGATGGTTTTGATCGCGCTCGTTCCTCCTCTTTGGTTTAGGGTTATGGACGGACGTTTGGAGGAATGGAGACGTAAACGATACGGACTCCCTGGAATGGAAACGACTTTTAAGAAGTGAGAGAGTGGGAAAAAACCGAGCCGTATGGACGACTCGGTATAGCGAGGAAATTTGTTTGACGTTTATTTAGAAACGATCTCGAGTTTTAATCCGAGAGGAATGCCTTGTGCGTCGGAGGCGAATCGAATTTTTGGTTCGAATAGGCTCAAATCCGTTTTAGCAGGATCGGTGTCGATCGCGTTGGAAAGGTCGAACTTGACGAGGATCTCCTTATCGTTCACGGAGTAGATTTTTTTCTCTTCGTTGCTTTCTCCACTTTGTGTCATTGTCCAAGGTCCTTCGTAAGGAATTAGAATCACATTATCATAAGCTCTGTAGGCGGATCCTTGGTTTACCAGAGAAAGAAGGAAATTTCTTTCTTCGTCAGTCAACGTTCGAGTTGAGTCTACAATTTTATCTTTTGCATAGCCATCCGCCTCCTCATCATAGGCCATACGTACGTTTACTGGAGTGGCTACAATATCGTTACGAACAAAGATGACATGAGTATTAGTATAATGGTATGTAAGCTCGGAGAATTTCGGATTACAATAATGTTTCGGAATTTGACTCCATTGAGGATATTTATAAAGAAAATTCGTTTCCCCTAATCCAACTTCGATCTCATGAGGAGGGTCAAGCTCCCCGTAAAATGTGTTATCATAGATCACCCCGACTCTGTCCATGTCGATTTCGAACGCGTCGATTTCGAAATCGATGTTAATTCTTGGCCCAAAGATATCCCCAGAATGCCAATCTGGATCGATTTGTTTTCCGACCTCAAGGACATTGTATCTTGCTTGAGTAGTACCGCCGAGCGCGATCACCCAATAATTCCAGTCTGTATCTCCTTCCCTTCTACCGGCACCACGCCCGTTTGGGAACAGCTGGGCAGGACGATAATCATAGGCTACGATTTCCAATTCTCCGAAATAAATTCCCTGTAATAAAGTATTGGAAACCAATTGACCGGAGTGCGGGTTGATCAAAGAAGAAGCCGAAGAGGCCTGTATTCCCGCGGAAAAATTGGAATCTACGAGTCTTGTTTTTAGACTCGGACCGCCCAATAGCGCCATGAGAAGAGTTAGATTGTTATCGGAGCGATTTTTTCCTCCCCCGCATTGAATTGCAGTAAGGGTTAAAATGCCTGTTACCAGAGCCAAAGAAAAGCGATGTTTGCCTCTGGTTTGTTTCAAGTTGTATGAATTCATAATTTCTCCTGTAAATTATCTATTGATTTTTACGAAATGGAGCGGCACCTCCGCCATTTTTTTGATTGGAATCAGGAGTATTTTTTCAAAAAAACAACCCCCTTCGTTTTTAGGAAAGAATACTGACGTATGAGGAATGAAATACGTTATGGCTCAAGCAAGAAGTTGAAAATTTTGAGGGTATGTTGGATTGGCTTCCTTTGAGATCGAGACAGTGTGAAATCGAAACGCGGAACGGCGGAAGTGTTAAAGATAAACATCCAGCACGGTTGACTTAGGTTTATTTATATCTGGTCTTCGGGACATCGACGTAGCGGAGTCGATTCTCGTCAACCTCGTATGATTGGTGTTTACGTATAATTCTTTAAAGAATTCGAGCGACTTGTTTCCGCAAGTAAGGAACGAGCTCTTTTAAGAACCAAGGATTTTTCTTGAGCCATATTTGATTGCGAGGAGAAGGATGAACGATTGGAAAATACGGATTGTATTTTTTGAAGGCCTGCACGGTTGCGGATAACGTTTCTTTGCGATTTGTTTGGAGATACCTTTCTTGAGCATATTGACCGATCAGTATGGTCAATTGAATGTTCGGAAGTAAAGATAACAGTTTTGGATGCCATTCGGGCGCACATTCGGGACGAGGGGGAAGATCTCCGGATTTTCCCTTACCCGGATAACAGAATCCCATCGGTATGATCGCTATCTTTTCTTCGTTATAGAACATATCGGAATCTATACCCATCCATTCACGTAATCGATCTCCGCTTACGTCTTGCCAAGGAACTCCGGATGAATTTACTTTAAGCCCTGGCGCTTGTCCTATAAGAAGAATCCTCGCTTTCACATTTGCACGAAGAATCGGATTTGGTGCGAAAGGGAGATTTTCTTTGCAGATCGTACAGGCTCGAGCGTTTTGCAAAACGGTTTTGAGATTCGACATTCTTTTTTATCCTTTGTACGATGAATTTAAGAAACAGTGGCTCGTCAAAAGGAGCCGTTTTTGTTCGGAGAATCTTTAACAATGAATTGTCCTAAATCCCAGAGTTCTACGATTTTCTCTTCTTCAAATCGAAAGATATGCACGACCGCGATATCCGGTTCTTCCGGATTTTCGCGCACGAATTGGGTCATAAAAACAAAAAGATAGAACAGTGGTATTCCAAACTCATTTTGATAACGATTTGTTATATGCATTTTTTTATCGAGCACAATCGAGGATATCACGCAAACGCGGGGAGACGTTATTCGGAGTTGCGGCATTTTGAGGAAAGTCCTCAGCTTCCTTATGGATACGAGTTGATGGTTTTGATTGCGCTCGTTCCTCCTCTTTGGTTTAGGGTTATGGACGGACGTTTGGAGGAATGGAGACGTAAACAATGCGGACTTCCTGCAATGGAAACGACTTTTAAGAAGTGAGAGAGTGGGAAAAAACCGAGCCGTATGGACGACTCGGTATAGCGAGGAAATTTGTTTGACGTTTATTTAGAAACGATCTCGAGTTTTAATCCGAGAGGAATACCTTGTCCGTCCGCAGCGAAATGAATTTTTGGTTCGCTCAGGCTCAGGTCCGTTTTAGCAGGATCGGTGTCGATCGCGTTGGAAAGATCGAACTTTACAAGAATTTCCTTATCGTTCACGGAGTAGATTTTTTTCCCTTCGTTGCTTTCTTCACTTTGTGTGATCGTCCAAGGTCCTTCGTAAGGAACTACAATCAGATTGTCGTAATATCTTCTGGTTGTTCCTTGTTGAACGAGGGAAAGAAGGAAATTTCTTTCTTTCTCCGTCAAGGCTCGGCTTGAATTCACAATTCTATATTTTACCTTGCCACCTTCCACAATATCATAGGTCGTGTTTACGTTTACCGGGGTCACCACGATATCGTTGCGAACAAAGAGGACGCTAGCCGAATTGTGGCTGAATACAGACTCGGAGAATGTTGGATTAGAAGTGTGTTTCGGAATTTGACTCCACTGAGGATATTTATAAAGAACATTTGTTTCGTTTGATCCACCTTCGATGCCTAAAAGAAACTCATGTTGTCCATAAAATGAGTTATCATAAATAACGCCGACATTATACATGAAGATTTCGAACGCGTCGATCTCAAAGTTCGCTGGCATCTTTTGCGTGTATCTATCTGAATACCAATCCGGATCGATCTGTTTTCCGACTTCAAGAACGTTGAATCTTGCTTGAGTATAACCGTTTGGCGCGATCATCCAATAGCTCCAATCTTCTCCAAAAAAACCATCAGCATGAACTTGGCCCTGGTTGGATTGTCCCGGACGATAATCATAGGCCACGATTTCCAATTCTCCGAAAAAAATTCCCTGTAATAAAGTATTCGAAACCAATTGACCGGAGTGCGGGTTGATCAAAGAAGAAGCCGAAGAGGCTTGTATTCCCGCGGAAAAATTGGAATCTACGAGTCTTGTTTTTAGACCCGGGCCGCCCAATAGCGCCATGAGAAGAGTTAGATTGTTATCGGAGCGATTTTTTCCTCCTCCGCATTGAAGAGAAGTAAGAATTAAAATGCCTGTTACCAGAGCCAAAGAAAAGCGATATTTGCTTCTGCTTTTTTTCAAGTTGTATGGATTCACATTTCCTCCTAGGAAGTATCTATTGATTTTTACGAAATGGAGCGGCACCTTCGCCATTTTTTTTGAAGAAAGATTTAGATTTTTATGTGATTTTGGCGCAATTTTCAAAGTGCGCTTTCCTGATAGAAACGATCAAATCCTGAGATCGACGGGGATTGGGCACGAAAGAGGCGCGTAAAAGAAAGGAACCGATTTCGAGGAATCGCGGAATGAAATCTTCCGAAATCGATCACCGGGCACAAGCCGATCCCGATCGCGCCGACGATACGAATTTCGACTGCTACTGTTTGGAAAGAATCTTAAAGGTCCGTTCCAGGTCGTCCCTATGTTGTTTGAGGTCCTTTTGGAGCAGAGCGGGGATTTCCGTTTTCTCTTTTAGAAAACGATTGGTTTTATCCACCAAAGCTTGATTCGGTTCCAAACCGGGAAATAAAACATTCCCAAATGCGGATGAAAAATGAGAATCCCTGTTTTGATAGATTTCAATCACGGATTGAAAGTATTTGTCTTCGTAGGGTTTCAAAATTTCTTCTTGATGATCCCAGTAAAAACCTCTCATTCCGTATCGGAGCATATCCGTGGAGTATTTTGGATTCGGATCGGTGAAATCCTTCCAAGCGTTCGCTTTTGAGTCGGCATTTGGATATGCGATCTTGGCTCCGTATGCTTTTTTGGCACCGAGATCCGCCGTGTCCGATTGTTCCTCCTTTGCAATGAGGTCTAACGCGTCTTTGTTTCCAAAAGCGGATAACCTTGTTAAAATACTCCATCTTCTTTCTTGATCGATTTTGATTCCGGGAATTTCCGTTTTCGAATCCAGAAGATCTTTGAGATAGGCCAATTGGTCTTTAGTTCTCGAGGTTCCCTCCAGAATTCGATACCAAACGATTTTTTCCTCTTCCTTTGTCGAAGGATCGAGCAAACCTTTTTTTGCAAGTTCGTTCAGTTTTGTGGACCATTCCTGCCTATTTTCTTTTTTGAGATAGCTAGACACAATGGAGGATGCTTTTGTAAGAATATGACTGCTTCTTACCGAAAGATCCTCTTCTAAAATACCTTGTGTAAATACAAGTTCCAAAAAAACTTTCGGAGAAATTTCGGCGTCACGCGTCATCTGCCACAGGGAACTCCAGAGAATTCTTCTCGCAAACCGATCCTTCAGTTTGTTTAAGGATGTTTTTAGCAACGCGATGGAATCTTTTGGCAGATACGTCTTTGCATACGCGTGATCGTTCGTGTTCAAAACGACGATTTCGGAAGCGGATGGATTGCGTTTAAATGGAAGAATGGTTTCTTTCCCTTTAACGACCACTCGATCCTTCCAAGCGATTTCGAAGGAGTCTCCTTTTAAGGAAAAAATGGTCACTTCCAAAGCATGGGTTCTATACAATCCGTTTTTTTCGGAGGGAAGTTGGCGGATCAAAAGATGATCCTTTTGCCATTCCGGGAGAAGTGTATTCACTCCGGTCGTATCGAGCCATTCCCTGCTCCAACCTCGAATGTCGATTCCGGAAGTTTCGGACATGGTATCCAAAAAGTCGGTTTGAACCGTGTTTGAATTGGCGAACTTTTGGAAGTATTTGCGCATCGCCTTTTGAAAAGAATCTTCTCCGATATAATACATAAGCTGACGCAGAACCGAAGCTCCTTTGGAATAGGAAATCCCGTCGAAGTTACTGATCGCGTCTAACGTGTTTTCTGCGGTTCCCGCGATCGGATGTGTCGTGGAAAGCTGATCTTCTCTGTAGGCCCATTCTTCCCGCACATAAAAATGTTCGAGAGCGTCGGGAAAAAATTTTCCGTGGGACATTGCGTAATACGAAAGATAATCCGCAAAACTTTCATTTAACCAGAGATCGTTCCACCATTTCATGGTGACAAGATTTCCAAACCACATATGAACCATTTCGTGATAGATCGTATTGGCCCTTCCCAGATATTCGGAATAGATTCTCGGACTTCGAAAGATATAATGTTCCGAGAAAGTGACGGCCCCCACATTCTCCATCGCTCCCATGTTGAATTCGGGAACAAAGATCTGATCGTATTTTCCGTACGGATACGGAAGATCGAAATACGATTCCAAGAATGAAAACGATTCTTTTGTGATTGCAAAGATATTCTCCGCGTCCATATATTTCGCGAGAGATTTTCTGCAAAGGATTCGAAGCGGAATGTTTTTATATTTGTCCTCCCAAACCTCGTAAGGACCCGCGATCAACGCAAATAGATAAGTGGAGAATAACGCGGTCTTTTGAAACTGAATCTCGATCTTTTCATCCTTCGTTTTTTCTTTGGAAGGCAGTGTGTTGTGAACGTATTTCCATTCTTTCGGACCGAGTAGAGAAAGTTCGTAAGTCGCTTTCAAATCGGGTTGATCAAAACACGGAAACATTCTATGAGCCTCAAAGGGTTCGAAGTCCGTATGCAGATATTCCGAACCGTCGGACGGATCCTTGAACTGATGAAATCCCGATCCGGTATGATTGTAATCGTTGATATAACGGATTTGGATTTCATTCTTTCCGGCTTTGAGAAAATCTTTTGGAAGATCCAGAGTAGAATCCGTTTTTGTATAATCGGAAAATTCTTTTCCGTTTAACAAAAACACTTCGATTTTTTTTGTGACGAAGTCGATCTTGAGTTTTCCCTTTCCTTTTCCCGTATAGAAAAATAGAATTTTGGTTTCTCCTTGATAGGTGGAGGAGCCTGCGCTGAGTTCCAGACGAATCGTATAACTTACCTGATTTACAAGTCCGGCTCTTTCTAAAGCTTCCGTTTGAGTGAGTATATTAGGTGCATCCATTTTTTATCTCTCTTAGAGCGTAAAGGCTCTCACATGATGTCTTTCAATTCCATTTTACGAAGGCGAGGCGCGATCGCACCCACAAACGCTACCGTCAACAATGTAAGCGCTCCGCCTGCCACGATGGATCTTCGTATCCCCAACCATTCCGCCGTGACCCCGGACTCAAATTCTCCGATTTCATTGGAGGAGCCGATAAAGATATGATTTACCGCGGAAACCCTACCTCTCATGTGATCCGGCGTATGCATTTGAACGATCGTATGTCGAATCACCACGCTCACCATATCAAACGCGCCCGCCGCCATGAGACAGAGAAAGGCGATTCTATAATCGTTGGAAAGACCGAAAAGAATAATACAAATCCCAAAACCAAAAACGCAGATCAACAAAATCCATCCCGAATGTTTTTTAGGAGGTCGTGCCGCGATAAACAGAGCACACAACACGGCGCCCGCACCCTGAGCGGAGCGAAGCATTCCGAAAATTTCGGGACTCTGGCCCAAAATTCTTTCGGTAAAGGAAGGAAGCAAGGCCACTGCTCCTCCGAAAAGAACCGCAAAAAGATCTAGAGAGATCGCGCCGAGAATGATCTGATGTGTGGAAACAAATTTCCAACCTCCGCTCAAGCTTTCCCAGATCGTCTCGCTGGATTCCGGTTTTGGCGGAACCGGTTGGCTTTTTACGAGCAACATCAAAATAAAACCGGAGCTCATCAAAACGAGATCCGCGGTATAAGCAAAATTCAAACCGAGAATGATCAACATTCCCCCCGTAAGAGGTCCGAGAACCAAAGAAGTCTGCCAAGCGATTCCGCTCCAAGTCGCCGCGTTTGGAAACGTTTCCTTGTTTACAAGTTGGGTCTGAAACGCGGCGGTCGCCGGATTTAAAAAACCTCTCGCGATTCCGGATAAAAAAATCACTGCGTAGATCGGATACACTCCGTAATCTCTCAGGATCCAATTTAGATTCGGAATTACTAATATCAAAAGTAACAAAGAACATATGGATAAAAGACCGAGCGCGGAACTGACGATTCTTTTTCTTGGAAACGAATCGATGATCAAACCCGAGAACAACGCCATCGTGATCGAAGGAATCGCTTCCGCGAGTCCGATAAAACCCACGTGCAGATTGCTTCCGGTCAGATGATACATCTGCCAGCCGACCACGGTGGTTTGAATGCTGATCGAAAGAGTCACCATAAATTTTCCCAAAAGAAAGGAACGGTAATCGGCGACTCTCAGGGCTTGGAAGGGATCGTGTTTTTCTGTGGTTTGAGTCATTTTGATTTCTGAAGCGGATTGTTGATAAAATACATTCCCAGAGCGGCGACCATCATTCCGTGATGAAGAATGTTTTGAGCGATCAGATCGGGAACGTTTTCCAGAGGAGTTTCAAAGATTTCGATTTGTTCGCTGTCGTCCAGATTTTGGTCGTGAAGTTTGCGCACGTTTTTCGCTAAAAAAGTATGACACCAGTTGTTCAGGATCGCGGGGTTGCCCGAAACCTTGCCGAGATATTCCCATTCTTCCGAAACGTAACCGGTCTCTTCCACAAGTTCGGCTTGAGCGGATTCTAAGATTGTATTTTTTTCCGCGATACCGCCGGGGATTTCCAAGCTGTAACGGTGGATCCCGTGTCTGTATTGATCGATGAGAAGAATTTTGTTTTCCGGTGTGATCGCAATCACGTTGACCCAGTCCAAAGATTCCAGATGAAAGAAATCTCTGGATACTTGTTTGTCCGGAGATTCCGTGAACCAGGAAACCACTTTGAAGATAGGGGTGGAGATTAAGTCTTTTCGATTGCTTTTAGACCAGAGATTGAAGAGGGGGTCATACACTTCCGGGTTAAATGGTTTCATTGAATTTTCCTTTTATAGAAAGGTAGGGTCGATGTTTGGGTCGGAGTTCCGACAAAATTTCTGATGGCAGAAAGAGTTTCATGTGTACTCTCCAATTTTTTGGAACCTATTTTTTTCTCCAAGAGAGAATTCGGTATTCAATCAAGCGTGAATTCGTCGGTTAAAAACGGGGGCGAATCGCTCGCGAATTTCAGAGTGGGTTGGCTCGCGACCTATTTCGCGACCTATTTCGCGACCCATAGGGAGCGAAATGAACCAAAAATAGCGGAGCATTATCGAGCGATCCATAGAGAGCGAGATTGAGTTAGTCTTTGGTTCTTCTCAATTTCTCTAACGAGTTTAGGAAATAGAGAGGCTTTCCGCTTCTATCAACAAATTGACGGACCCTTCGAAAAGCGAAATTCTTTCGTCATTTCAATTTGTTGATACCGCTACAATCCCTTTCGCATGAGTTATACCCAACTTGCGTTCACCTCGAAGAAAATTTCATCGTGAAATCAATGTAGGAACTCCCACTCCGAAGAAAATTTCATCGTGAAATCAATGTGGGAACTCCCACTCCGAAGAAAATTTCATCGTGAAATCAATGTAGGAACTCCCACTCCGAAGAAAATTTCATCGTGAAATCAATGTGGGAACTCCCACTCCGAAGAAAATTTCATCGTGAAATCAATGTGGGAACTCCCACTCCGAAGAAAATTTCATCGTGAAATCAATGTGGGAACTCCCACTCCGAAGAAAATTTCATCGTGAAATCAATGTGGGAACTCCCACTCCGAAGAAAATTTCATCGTGAAATCAATGTGGGAACTCCCACTCCGAAGAAAATTTCATCGTAAAATCAATGTAGGAACTCCCACTCCGAAGAAAATTTCATCGTGAAATCAATGTGGGAACTCCCACTCCGAAGAAAATTTCATCGTGAAATCAATGTGGGAACTCCCACTCCGAAGATCGTTTTAAAAATTCGAAGTCGTACAGGATTGACAGAATCGTGTTCGCCCCAATTATGTCACATGTCTTATGAAGTTAAATCCTGAACAGGAAAAAGCGGTCCGCCACGTAGACGGTCCCATTCTGATTTTTGCCGGAGCCGGTTCCGGCAAAACCCGTGTGATCTCCAACCGAATCGTACATTTGATCGAGAATGCGGGAATTTCTGCGGGTAAAATCGTGGCATTATCCTTTACCAATAAGAGCGCGAGAGAAATGGAAGAGCGCGTCCGGAAAATGATTCCGAGACAGAAGCTCAAGGGAATTGTTCTTTCGACGTTTCACTCGTTGGGTTTGAACATTCTCAAAAAACATATCGGACTTTTGGGTTACAAACATCCGTTTCTTCTGATGAATCAAAATGATCAGGAAGGATTCTTAACTACATTATTGATTGCGAATAAAGTCGAACTCAAAAAAGCAAAGGTCTCCGAAGTCCTCGGAAAAATTTCAAGGATCAAAAATTCGGGGCAGAGTTATAGAGAATATCTGGATTCCTCCTTGGTGGAATCGGATCAGATCGCAAATCTGATCTTTGACAGTTATCAAAAATCCCTCAAAGAACAAAACTCCTTGGACTTCGACGATTTGATTCTTCTTCCGGGAGTTTTACTAAAAGAATTTCCCGAAGTTAGAGAAGAATATCACAAAAAGTTTCAATACTTCATGGTGGACGAGTTTCAAGACACGAACCAAACCCAATACGTATTTTTACGATCCCTCATGGGAGAAAATCGGAATCTCTGCGTGGTGGGAGACGACGATCAATCCATCTACGCATTTCGAGGTTCGGATCTCAGTTTGATCTTAAACTTCGAACAGGATTTTCCGGAAGCAAACGTTGTGCGTCTTTTGGAAAATTACAGATCGACTTCGGTGATCATTCAGGGAGCCAATTCGCTGATCAAAAACAATCTTTCCAGAAGATCCAAAGAACTTTTCTCCTCGATTCCCGGAGGAAGAAAGATCCGCTATATCGAAAGAATGGATGAGAAGGACGAAGCTTCTTACGTGATCGATTGTATCCGCGAAGAGATGATTAAGGAAGCCCGGGTCGGAAGTCATATCGCGATTCTTTTTAGAACCAATTTTCAGACCCGTCCTTTTGAAGAGGAGCTCAGAAGCAGATCCATTCCCTATAAACTCGTGGGCGGATACAATTTTTTTGATCGAAAGGAAGTCCGGGATATGATTTCCTACATTCGATTGATCGCGAATACAAGAGACGACGCGTCTTTATTACGAATTTTGAATTATCCAAAACGGGGAATCGGCCCCGGAAGTATTTCTCTCATCCATGAAAAGGCCGGGCAAATGGGAGAATCGTTATACGAAATTTTATTTCGCGTCTGCGAATCTCCGGACTTTATCCCCGGACTTCAGAAAAAGATCCAATCCGAAGTTTACAATTTTGTAAACCTGATCGAAAAAACCAAAAAGAAGTTTTCGACCGCACCAAAGATGTATTTTGCGTTTCGGGAATTCATCCAAGATGTCGGAATCGAAAAAGAAATTCTTCTGGAGGAAAAAGACGAAAAGGTCGCAAAGGCGCGCTCTTTCAATCTTTCCGAACTCGTAAACATGATTTCCTATTTTGAGGAGAATCACGATTCCCCCGAAAAACCGACCCTTTTTGATTTTATAAACCGGCTGAATCTTCTTATGGAAGATGAGACTCCTTCCGATGAAGATAAGGAGGATAATCGAGTGCAGCTTCTCACGATTCATCAATCCAAGGGTTTGGAATTCGATTCGGTTTATGTCGCGGGAATGGAAGAGGGAATTTTGCCTAACTCTAGGGTTCTGACGGAGGAATCGTCGGTTGACGAGGAAAGGCGATTGCTCTATGTGGCGATCACCCGGGCGAGAAAGCATTTATGCTTGACAGGGGCCGCAAATCGACGCAAATTTGGGGAACAAATGGCTACCCAGGCCTCCCGATTCCTATCCGAGATAGATCCGGAGACGTTAGATTGGGTTTCCAATGAGGAATCCAGACAGCAGGAAACAGACAATTTCTTTGCCGAACTGGAAAAATTGAAAACAGGATCTTAGAAACGATGACTTTTTATAAACATAGATTGGCTCTGGTGATCATTCTTCTTCTTTCCGCATGCTCAAGCGGACAGAAATCCGTAGATCCGGGAGTTTCCCAAGAATCGGCGGTTCGCGCTAAAATTCAGGGAATCGATTCTCAACTCTCCGTTCCTAATTTGGACGAAAAAAAACGTTCCTCTTTACTCATGGACAAAGCAAAGCTGCTCCTACAGATCGGATCGTATCAAGAAGCCTCGATCGTGCTCAAAGATATCCAGAGTTCAAAAGAAGGGAAAGCGTTCGAACATCTGGATCACTATTTAGGCAGGGCGTATCTTGGAATCAACGATACCGAGAACGCCATCGTTCATTTTCGGAAATCCGAATCCTTGGATAAAAATTACGAATCTACCACTCGTAAAAAAATGTATGCAAAGGCGCTTTACCAAGAGGAAAAATACGGTCTCGCTCTCGGTATTTTAGGTCGCGCGTCCAGAGAAAAAGATTTTGAAAAAGACATTCTTTTTTATGAAACCGTAGCCAACAGCTTTATGCGGATTAAGGAATTTAAAAGATGTCAGATGGTTCTGGAAGAAGGACTTCAGAAATTTCCGGAAAGCCCGGTATTGAAGGAAATTCAGGAACAACTTTCTCAGGTTCTTCCAAGATAATCCGTTCTTTCCTCAATTTTACCCTTCTCAATCGGGCGGTCCAAAGGTTTCGAACTTTAGCTGCCCAGGATTTCTTTTTATTTCTGCGTTCTACCTTTGTATTTCTTTGGTCCAATCGTAGAATCAGGATCATATTTCTTTCCACAATTCTTATCGTGATTCTTCATTCGATTGTCGTAGAATCGGTTGGTTACTACGTAAGGACCCATTTATTGGATCTGCGTGGACTCAAAGAACTTTCCAGAAACTTTGTCAATCAGGAGCTCGGCCGCGCGGTTACTCTTGGGGTGGTCAAATACGATTTTCCAAACGCGGTGGTCTTCGAGGATTTTAGAATTTCTTCCGAGGAAGATTTTGCGCTCAATCATACATTATTAAAAACGAATAAGATTCAGTTTCGTCTCGGAGGTTTGTGGAAGGGCCAGCCTTATATTCGAAGCATCGTGGTAAAAGATGCTTCCATCAACCTGGATCTAAAAGATCAGATCTCGGGTGAGTTGATTTCTTATGTTCAAAAAATCAACATTCCCGAAATCCGTATGATGAACACTACGATCAGGATTTCCAAGGGCGGTGAGGAAGTCTTAAATTCTCTTAAGGGAATTGACATTATCATCACAAAACAATCCGAAGGTGTCGTCGTCAAGGTAAGTGACTCTTGGTTTCCGTTTCCGTATTCGAGATTTATCCAGGGAACATTCGAGACTAAGTTCAATTCGGAGGAATCCAAAAGCATATTCCGTTTTCAGAATGTAAAAGCGGAAAAGGTAAGGGGGCTCTACTCCTTGTTTGGAAAAATTGCCCTGAGTTCGGGAAAAATTTCGGGGGAATACGAGATTCTTATCAACGGAAAAAAAATATCCGTAAAGGGTAAAAATCAATTCACAAACGTTTCCGGAAAAATTCAGCAAGAGCTTCCTCTTGGAATGAAAATTCCCGATCTAAAGGATGCGGATCTCGTGCACGAGATGGATCTTCAGTTGGACGAAATCGTTGAAAAACAGATTCATACGTTTTCCAAGGAAGAAAATATATTTCGTCTAACGTATTCCTTAAGCCCTAAAAAACTATCCACTTGGGAAACTCATCTGGATTGGAAGAATATCCGTGAATTAAAGTCCATCTTTCAACTTCCCGGCGATCTTGAAATTTTAGAGGGTCAGGTAAATCTCAAAGGAAAATGGGAGGAATCCGGGAATTATAACGATTGGATCAAAAGCACATTCTCTTTGAGTCTTCTCGGTTTTTATTGGAAGGACGCCTTTTTAGATTTGCGATTGGATCAAGCGACTTTCAATCTTTTACCCGGAAACGGTTTAGATTTGAATGCGAAAGGAGCCCTTTTTCGTGAACCGGTCTCGACTCGGATCCAAGGAAAAACGGGATGGAAAAAAGCCATTCGTGGTAATGGAACTTTTTATTATCCTCTTTACAGCGAATGGAAATGGGATTTGGAATTGGATCGAATTGCAATCAAGGATTTTCTTCCGATTTATCATTCCGTCAAAAATTGGGTCCGAACCGATATTCGGACCCGTCAAGAAAAGTTGATTCCTGAAATTCGATGGACGCGAACTCCGTTTTACAAATATCTCATGGAATCTCTTTCCCTGATCGTTCACTGGAAATTAAAATCATTTCATATCAAAGACAAGGATCTTGGAAGAGTCATTGTCGACGGGAAGATTGTTCCGTTTTTTTCTCGCTTGGATCTGAAAGGGTTTCGCTCGGATCAACCCTACGTGGAAGCGTTCGCCAATTTTACGTTTGGACAGGACAATCCGTATATGGATTTCAGATTAAAGATCGTGGAAATGCCCTGGGAGGAACCCGTAAACGGATTTTGCGGATCTTGGATCGTTCCCGAGAGTGTTACCTCCGATACTACGATCCGAATTTTCGGAGATGATTTTTTAGCGCTTTATAATTCCTTAAACATTCTTCACAACGTTAGTTTCAATCGTTCCCGCTTTCAAGACAAACGCTCCTTGCCATTGAATCTCAGAGAACCGTTTGATTTCGGATACGAGCACAATCTTCTTCCCACGTTATCTTATTACAGAAACATATTTTGGAAAAACGAATCTGCGGATCTTACCGGATACGGATCGGTGGAAAACAATCGGATTCGAATCAATGCAAATGGAAAATTGAACGATACTTTTATCAGCCGTAAATTCAAAGAGGAGTCGGGGGAATGCAAACTGGAATCAATCGGAGACAGATAATTCTTATCGGTTTGGGGGTTTTCCTAACCATCCTGATTGTTTTCGGAATTTATTTATACTTGGTAAATCGATCCGAGTCCTCCGAAGGAAAATTAGAAAATTCTAAGGCGGATTTGCTCGGAACTTGGAGAGTCTCGCCTATCGAACCTTTGATTCAAATCCGTTTTGTCAGTGATAGAGAAGCCGTTCTTCTGGAAGAATTTCGGGAAACCAAATTGTATATTCATGAGGACGGAGACGGACTTCAGCTTCGTAGAAGAGGCGAGGAGACACCAAGCGGTTATTTTCTTTTCAGAGAGTTAAAAACAAACACCTGGCAGGGACTTTGGGGAGACGATCTCGTCGTTTTAAAAAGAATTTCGTCTGAAAATCGATAAGGGATTAAAAATTATATTCTTTAACGAGCAAAAACTGACTGCCGGCGTTTTGATCTTGAAATCGAATTTTCTACAAAAGCTCGAGTCAATCGTATCTTAGAATAAAGCGGCTTGAATTTTTTCGGAAGAAATACCTCCCGGTTTTTTATAAGTTCCTTTGATCAATTTGGTAATCTCTCTGGCTGCGTGTTTAGAGGAATTTTCGCTACCTAAGGATTCCTTTACTTTTCGAATGTCTTCTATCGCTTTGTTACGATATTTTTTGTTTTCGAGAAGATTGAGAGATTCCTCAACGATATGGACTGGTGTACATTCCGCCTGAACCATCTCTTTGCAAATTTCTTTTCCGGAAAGAATATTTACAAGTCCTATATACGGAGTTTTGATAAACAAAGAACCGATCACGTATGTGAACATGCTGACCTTATATAAGATTACCATCGGTTTTTCAAAGTAAGCCACTTCCAAGGTGGCTGTACCCGATGTCACTAAAACAAGATCGGACGCATCGATTGCTCTTAAGGATCGATCGAAGAGATATTCTATTTTAAGATTGGGATATTTGGTTTTTGAAAGTTCTATCTGTTCGAGAATATACAGTTCTTCTTTTTGATTGATGTTCGGTAATAAAAATCGGATTTTCTTTTTTTCAGATTCGTAGTGTTCGCAAAGTTTTCCCGCGGTTTCCAAAAGATCGCTTAAAATTCTTCGAATCTCCCCGCTTCTGGACCCGGGCATGAGTGTGATCGTCGCGTGATGGTGGACTTTTTCTTCCGGTTCCGCGAGCAACGCTTCCTTACGAATTTTTTCTCGAAGACGGATCGCAAGGGGATGACCTACAAATTCGCAAGGAACTCCGTATTGATCATAAATTTCTTTTTCAAAAGGAAACAAGACGAGCATGAGATCGATGGTTTCCCGGATTCCGTAAATTCGATTGAATTTCCATGCCCAGAGTTGAGGGGAAACATAAAAGATCACAGTGATTCCCAACTTCTTCAGTTCCTTTGCGAGTCTGAGATTGAAACCGGGGTAGTCGATTAGGATCGCGTGTGTGCAATTTCTGGAAACGGCTTCGTCGAGAAGTCTTCCAATCAACGCTTTTAAAAAGCGATACTTGAATAGAATCGCCGAAAATCCTATGATCGAAAGTTCTTCCATGGACTCGATGGAGGAAAAACCTTCTTCGATCATCTTTTCACCCCCGACTCCGAAGGTTTTGAGATCCGGAAAATTCTTTTTAAGTTCTCGAATCAATTCTCCACCCAACAGATCTCCGGAATGTTCTCCGGCTAACATTAGAATTTTCGGACCTTCTTTTTTCGACGTGGAGATTTCCCGTTTGGACGCGGGGAGGCTATTTGATTTTTTTGGTTGTAGAGTTGATTTTCGTAAGGTTGCCACTGCCGATGCTCAAGATGTGAATTTTCAGTTTTTCTGCAAGGTTAATAAATTCTTTGGGATGAACGATGATGGTCTCTCCGGTTCTTAGGGCCAGGGTTCCACAGTTGTTTTCGTACATGATTTTCAGCGTTTCCTCTCCGACGGTGGGAAGATCGAAACGAGGATCTTGCTGAAGTTTGGAGCTTTTGCAGACAATCGCCTTTCCCTTTTTTGCATAAGAGCCGCCTCTACGAATCGCAAGATCCGTTCCTTCGACGGCTTCGACCGCGAGAACCGATTTGTCCAAGACAACCACGGTCTGACCCACGTCCAAACCCGCCATCTTTTCAGCGTATTCCATTCCAAAAGACACGTCTTCCAGTTCCTTTTTACTCAGGGATTTTTTTGTGTATCTTCCTTCGGGTAAAAACAACGATTTTAGATACGTCTTTTGGGAGATGATAGTGATTTTTTCTTTTGCAAATTCGTCCGAAACCGTTTTGAAGATGGAATAATCGTGTTTGTTGATCATTCTCGCAAGAAGACTGATCGCCTTGAGATCGAATTTTAGATTTTTAAAGATGATTTCTTTTTTGACCTTACCAAGAAGCAAAAGACGATCGATGTTATGTTGTTTGCATAGTTTCATCAAGGCTCCGATTTTTACGATATGAATCGGGAGATTGCGGTTTGCGTATTCTCCCACTTGAAACTCGGACTCGATGATGGAAAGAAAGATCGGGTCTTCCCCGGCGGAAAGAGCCTCTTTCATTCCGATATGGGGCAGTTCTCCCGCTCCTGCAAGAATTCCTAATCTTCCCAAATGAAAACCTTATTCCGAAGCGGGGCTTGAAGAGGCCGCGGATCCGGAAGATTCTCCCGAGCCGCCCTTTTTGTAATCGGTCACGTAAAAACCGGTGCCTTTAAAAATAATTCCGGAACCGTTGGAAATCATTCTGTCGACTTCTCCTTTTTTACCGCAGAGGAGACAGTCTTTGATCGGATCGTCTTTCATCGAATGAAAGTGTTCAAAAATTTGGCCACAGGCTTTACATTTGTAGTCATAAGTAGGCATGTTAATTCTCTCTATTAGAAGATTCTAATTTACTATTTCGTTTTATGGAATGAATTTAAACTGAAACACGCTCGCGCTCGAATCGCCGTTTTCCCTCGCCATCGGGAGACAAAGTTTCCATCTGATTCCAATACTTGTATCGATTTCGTCTAATGAATCGATATCTGCAAGAACCCGTTTTTCACCAAGGATCAGGCCTCCGCTAAAACCGGAGGCGGTGTTTTGTATGTTTAGACGGAATCTTTTTTTAGAAAAGTTATCACCGGTGATATAACGATTCCGATTGATGGAAATGCTTTCTTTGTCCATTGAAATCTCGAACGCTTTGATCAGATCACCGGGCGAACCCGCAAATAGACTGAGGATCGGTAGCGGTTCATCTCCGCCTAAAAACGAAATATAAAATTCAAGATCTCGGAAGGGTTCTTCCACCGAGCGACAGATCAGATCGTATTTGTTTTTGGAGGAATGCAATACGATCCCGGTGTCTCCATCCAGAGCGATCTTTTCGGTGGGATGGTATTCCCCTTGAAATCCGAAAGGCGCCGAGGTTTCTTTCCAGGTTTCGAAATCCCAAACGGGAGACCTATCCAAGGCGCGAAAGGATTCTTCCATTTCCCTTGCGAGGGTCGTATCGGAAGTTTTATTTTTGAGAAAGCCCGAAAAAATCCAGCCCACGGATCCTTTTCTCAGATCCAAAACCTGATTCCAGTTTCCCCGTTTGCCCGAGATGGTTTCCGTGCGCGAATCGCGATCTAGGATAAATACGATTTCTCCTCCCTTAAACTGAAACGCGATCGGGTTTTCGGTTCCGGGACCGGTTCTTACGTTGAGATTTTTGCCTTCGATTTCCGCCTTACTACTGCTAAACGGGGAGTCCTCTCTTCCCGAAAAGTATTCGAGCAGACGGGACAATTTGGATCTTCCCGATTCGTCCAATTCTTTCGCGGAACCCGAAGCGAGAGATTTCAGAAGTGCCTGGTTGTATTCGTGATAATGAGGAAGCGGGTTCGAGGAAATGAGTTTGATCAGATAACGGGAGAGGATATCCGGAGTCTCGTATTCGGCACCGAGTGTCAATTTTTTGCAGAGGGCTCTCGTTTTGAGAAAGGATCCGTCTGGAAGAAAGGAATAAAAACGATCTTCAAAGGAGAATAACGTTCTTCCGGAAACTTCGCGTTTTGCGAATTTGAGTCCCGATTTTTCGGAAAACTTCTGAACGACCTTTTCCTTTTTTTCGGAAGGAATCGTAAGCAGATCGGAATTGAATTCCGCCAAGGCCATGGAGGCATACGAATAATCTTCCAGATCGGGATCTTTTTTTTTCAGAACTTCCAGGACTACGTCTTCCCAATTTTCTTTTGAGAAATTTTTGTAGACCGAATCGGTTTTGCGAGTCAGAAATTTCCAGACAAGAAAGCCGAGTAGAATGGAAAGAAAGAACAGGCCTAGGAAAACAAAAAAACTCTTTCTCAAGTCCTACTCGCTTTTGTTAATCTAAGTTGGGAATCAGTTTGTCTCGATCCACTTGAAAGCGTTCGAGTAGCGCATTCTTAGACAAATAGTAACGCAAAAGATCGATGTTAAAGTTCACTCTTGCTTGAGTTAGTCTGAGTTGATCTTGCACGTGTGTGTCTAACGCATTCTTCACGGAAACCGCATCCGCTCTACCTTGACGGAAACTTCTCAAAACACCGTTGTAATAGTTTTGAGTTTCTCTTTCCGTAGTGATATTATTTTTATAAATTCTATAACTCGCTTCGAGCGCTTCGATGCGTGTTTTTACGTCGTCTCTGACTTCGTTTTTGAGGTCCTCTTCTTTGAGAGCCGCTTGGCGCATCGTGATGTTTGCGTCTCTCACGCCGGCGTAAATCCCCTTGTCTGCCAGAGGATAGACAAAGTTCAATTGTCCGGTCCATTCTTTATACTTTGCGGTTGTGATTCCGTGATCCGGATTGTTATAATTGTCTTGCGGTGAAATGACGTTCTGAGCCTGGCTTGCACCGGTTCCGGAGAGGGTCAGGGTCGGAAGACGATCATTGTTGGCGTTTTTCAGAGCCGCTTCTGCGATCTCTTTTTGTTTGAGCATGTTGATAAAGTCCGCTCTGTGTTTGTATGCGTATTCCAAATCTTTTGTATAATTCGGCTTTTCCAAAAGTTCTTCCAAAAGATTGGTCTCTTCGGAAAGGGTCGTTCCCTCCGGAATTTTCAGAGAACGAACGAGTTTCCGTTTGGATTCTTCTTTTTGAACCTGGGCGATCTCCAACTGATTTTGCGCTTGGGCTAAAAGAGCGTTCCACTGATTGACTTCGAAACCTTCGGAAAGTCCGAGTCCCTGTTTACGGATGGTAAGATTGCGGATATTTTGCGTATTTTCTACTAATTGTTTATAAGTTTTAACGGCCTGGGTTTTGATGGAATAATCCCAAAAGTCCACAAGAGAATCCACAATCACTCCCGAGATCTGCTGAGAAACCTGATTTTTTGCGATCTCGGCTTGGGATTCTAAAATTTTAACTTCGTTTCTCCCCTTGTAACCAAATGAATTTTTCAAAAGATCCTGGCTGATCGTCGCTCTTACAAATCCGGTATAGAGAGGAGGGATTCCTAATGCGGTAAATCCGGCGGGGGTGGTGGCCGCGTTTTCAAATGCGTTCGAGTCGAATCTTCTGCTTCCCGCTTCCATTTTAAAATACGTTCCGGTCGTTTGCAAAGTTTTCTCGATCCCACCCTTGAGGGTGTCGTCCGAGATCTTGGTTCCCGAAAGAAGATTGGCTTGGTTGAAAGGTAGGATCGACTGACTGGATCTTCCGTCCGCTACCACTCTCCAAGAATATTTCGATTCGTTTTTGAGAAAGTTCGTATCCGATTTGGCCAGCTCGTAACGAAGATTTTGTAGAATGTAATTGCTTTCCAGAGCTCTTTTGACGGTCTCTTCGGTTGAGAGTTTGAGTGTGGTACCCTCCGCGTGGAGAGAGAGTGACAGAAGAAGAACGAAACTTCCGGATAAAATCCGAGCGACGCTTAGATTTTTCAGAACCGATTGTTTCCAATTTTTGAATTTGATTTCCATTCCGTACTCCTTCTGCTTTTGAAACCTGTAGAATAGACCCTGGTTATCCCAGAGCCTTCTTCATTTTTTCTCCAACTTCCGCGATCGATTGGCAAACTTGAATGCCCGCTTCCTGCATCGCTTTCATTTTAGAAGAAGCCGTTCCCAGCCCTCCGCTGATGATCGCGCCTGCGTGCCCCATTCTTTTGCCGGGAGGAGCGGTTTGACCCGCGATAAAACCGACCACCGGCTTTTTCACGTAGTTTTTGATGTATTCCGCAGCTTCTTCTTCGGAAGTTCCGCCGATTTCTCCAATCATTACGATTCCCTTGGTTTCAGGATCTTCGTTTAACAATTTGATCGCTTCGGTGTGATTCATACCGGGAACTGGGTCTCCCCCGATTCCGATACAAGTGGATTGTCCGAGACCTTGTTTTGTGATCTGAGCCACGGATTCATAAGTCAGGGTTCCGGAACGGGAAACGATTCCCACGGATCCGGGGCTATGAATAAAACCCGGCATAATTCCTAGTTTTTGTTTTGCACGAGGGGTGATCACTCCGGGACAGTTTGGGCCCACAAGTCTGGTTTTAGAATTTCTTAAAACGCTGTAAACCTTGAGCATATCGTGGGTCGGAATTCCTTCCGTGATACAGATCACGAGAGGAAGTTCTGCAAGAATTCCTTCGATGATCGCATCCGCCGCAAATGCGGGAGGAACAAAGATCACCGCCGCGTTCACGCCTTCATTCTTTACGGAATCCTGAATCGTGTTAAAAACGGGAACCTTGTCTTCCCATTTGCTTCCGCCTTTTCCAGGGGTAACTCCGGCAACCACTTTGGTCCCGTAAGCAAGCATTTGAGTTGCGTGAAAGGAACCTTCCTTACCGGTGATTCCTTGAACTACAACCTTTGTATTTTCATCAACTAATACTGCCATATGTGTTCTCTCTTACCCAATCAGTTTGGCAATGGTGCTTGCCGCTTCACGGAGGTCGTCGACTCCGGTAATTTTAAGTCCGCTTTTGTTGAGGACTTCTCTTCCGAGTTCCGAATTGGTCCCTTGAAGACGAACCACGAGAGGAACTTTGAGATCCACAGCTTTTGCAGCTTCGATAATTCCTTCGGCAACCATATCACAACGAACGATCCCGCCGAAAATATTTACGAAAATTCCTTTTACGTTCGGATCACCGAGAATGATTTTGAAACCGTTGGTTACGGTTGTCTTGTTAGCCCCACCTCCTACGTCGAGGAAGTTTGCGGGTTCGGCTCCGGCGAGTTTTACGATGTCCATGGTCGCCATTGCAAGACCGGCACCGTTTACCATACAACCGATGTTTCCGTCTAACTTCACATAGTTGAGGTTGAATTCGGAAGCTTGCACTTCGAGAGGATCTTCTTCGGTGATGTCGCGGTAAGCCGCATTCTCAGCGTGACGATAGAGAGCGTTTTCATCCAGATCAAGTTTACAATCACCCGCGATGATCTCGTTCTGTTTTGTAAGAATGAGGGGATTGATTTCTAATAGAGACGCGTCTTCTTTGATATAAGCGTCATAGATCGAGAAAAGAAGACTCTGAAAAGATTTATGCGATTCGGAAGGAAGTCCGAGTTCGAAAGCAAGTTGTCTTGCTTGGTTGACTTGGAGACCGATTCCCGGATCCACCGCGATTTTGAGAATCTTTTCTGGATGAGTCTCGGCAACTTCTTCGATTTCCATCCCGCCTTCGGTAGAAGCCATGATGATTGTTTTGCGAATGGAGCGATCGAGAAGAATACTCAAATAATATTCCTTAGCGATATCGATTCCCTGCTCCAGGTATACTTTCAGGACTTTTTTGCCTTCAGGGCCGGTTTGAGGAGTGATGAGTTGCATGCCGAGGATTTTGTCGATGGCTGCGGTTGCGTCTTCTTTGGTTTTGGTAACCTTAACCCCGCCGCCCTTTCCGCGTCCACCGGCGTGGATTTGTGCTTTGACAACTACGACGGAACCGCCGGTTTTGGAAGTAACTTCGTCATGGGCTTTGGAACCGTTTTCTTTTTTATCGATAACGACTCCAAAGGGTACGTTGGCTTTATGCCGTCTCAGGATTTCTTTTGCCTGATACTCGTGAATTTTCATGAATTAACCTTCATTGAACTTAGTTCAGTGCTTTTTAGGAGGTGCAGTTTTCTTAAAATTTATAATGTTTTCGGTAGGAACTTTGGTGTCAGTAAAAAATTAGAGGGATTGGCGAGCCGAGTCGGGAAGTTTTAAGGGTGAACTCAATGTTAAGGATTGGGTGGTAGGAAGGGATATTCGATAAAATGAGAATGTGGGAACTCTCACAAATTGTGAATCTCACGGTAGAAACTTGGGAGAATGTGGGAACTCTCACAAATTCTTCAAAATTTCTCGAATGATTTCGCCTGGATCGGTTTCCAGAGAATTTTTCAAAATTTTCTCCGCTTCCTTGGCAGCCGCTTTTTCTTCAAAACCGAGCTGAATCAAACCTAAGATCACGATTTCTTTTCTTCGTGAGGATTCGATCTCCAGCGGATTCAAAGAAGAGGTTGGAAGGGAGATCGATATTTCTTTGGAAGGGCCGCCCGAAAGAAAGAGCTCCAACTTTTTTAGATTTTGTTTGACCTCGAAAAAAATTTTCTCCGAAGTTTTGCCTTTTACTTTGGGAATCTTTTCCAATTCTTTCGCCTCTCCGGATTGAGCGATTCGATAGAGATCTTCGGCGGAAAAGAAAGACAGAATTTTGAGAGCAGTCAATTCTCCGATCCCTTGGAGCCCCTTCATCACTTTGAAGAATTCTTTGTCTTGCTCCGTCAAAAAACCAAACAGTCTCTGACCTCGTTCGCTCATCGCGTGAAAGATATGAAGATAGACTTCGTTCGAGGAGGAAAAACCTTTCAGTTCGAGATAGGTTTTAAAAGAAATTGTAATTTCGTAGGTAACACCGCCGGTTTCAAGATGAACAAAACCGACTTCTAATTTTTTAAGAGAACCTTTCAGACCGGAGATCATATCTTCCCATCGGTTCATCGGAAGTCTGATCGTAAAGAGAAATTTATGGCGGACTTGAAGTCCGGCTTAAAACGATTTTTATAAAAAAGCAACTCTATTCACAGAAGAAGCAGAAAATCTTCAAAAAATTATCCCTTTGCACCTATGAAAGTTCAAAGGAATAATAAACTGAATTTTGTAGGAACTCCAACAAAGTTCCTTTTAAAATATAGTTTTACTTTAGAGATCTACGATTTCGCCCACTGTCCAAATCCGCAAAGGAGGCGCAGATTCTTTCTTTTCGGAATGTAGTTTTTTTAAATAGAGAGGCGCTTCCGAAGGAAGATCGTCTCCGAGTGTAAAAGTTCCCCAGTGAACCGGAAGGATCAGAGAGGATTGGAGAATGCTGCTTGCCTCCAATGCCTCCTTCGGTCCGATATGCGCCGGTTCCATAAACCATCTCGGTTTGAATGCGCCGATCGGAAGCAAGGTAGCTGAAAAACCTTTTGGAAAACGTTTTCCGATTTCCGAAAAATGTTTGGAAAAGCCAGTGTCGCCTCCGAAGTAAATTCGAATATTCTTAAATTCGAATGCATAGCTGCCCCAGTGATATTGATTCATATCGGAGATTCCCATTCTACTCCAATGTTTTGCGGGAAGAAAATGAACCTTTGCTCCTGCGTAATCATAGGATGTCCACCATTCTTGAATGACTGAGTTTTCAAATCCTTCGTCTTTTGCAAACTCGCCCATTCCGGAGGGAAGATGAATCGTTACTTCGGGAAAAAGTTTTTGAATTTTTTTGATGGAATCGATGTCAAGATGATCTCTATGAGCATGACTGATCGTTACGATATCCACTCCCGGTAAATCCTCCGGTCGAATCGGAAGTTCCGTAAGCCGTTTTACAAAAGGAGGGACACCGGAAAAAATCGGATCCGTGAGAATGTGGATTCTTTTTCCATGAAAGTTCGCCGCGATCCAAACGGTGGCGTGACCGAGCCAGATAATTCTTACCTTTTCTTCCGGAGCTAAAAAATCTTCTTTCTTTCGTGGTTGGACATCCGGAATTTTTTCCACGTTCCCGTCTACGGTTGGAGGATCGTTTGGGCCTAGTAACTTCCAACGGAGCACCGAAAAAAAACTCTTACCCAATCTTTCGTCTTCTTCGAGATTGTGATACTTTCCGTCTTGGAAATGAGCAGATCTGACTCTTTCCGGATCCACCGGAAAACAGGAATTGAAAAAAAGAACGATGAGCAAGGATATAAGAATTTGTTTCATAGAAATGGGGTTGATTATACGAACCGTAAGTTTTCCGTCAGGTTCCAAAATTGCAGTCCTTCTTTCTAATCTTCTTTCAAAAAAGCGAAATATAAAGATGAAAAAGGCTCCCTTTTTATTCCTTTGGAAAGTCCTGGTCTGGGAAAGGTCGCTTCTTATGATCAAGAATGATGAGTTTTTTGCCGGTTTTGAGAAGATTCGGTTCCATCATTCATTCCGGGAAAACATTCGTATATTCCCCAAATGTTCGCTTCTTTCATTTTTCTATTTCTTTTCTAATCCGAAATGTTATTCTTCTAAGTTTTGGGAAGAATCCGATTCTTTCCCGGAAAGGAGCTCTATGTGAAACTCAGCAGTATGTTTAGAATTTTGATTTTAGCCTTAGGTTTGATTGTGATGTCTTGTGATAACTATGGTTACGATCAGGATAAAACAAAAGAAGAAAATGACAAGAAAAAGTGCGAAACCGCAGTGATTTCTTATTTCGCCTGCACTTCTGCCAATCCGGCCATGGGAGCTTGCGATTCTCTTTATTTGGGAGTCTTGGCGGTTTGCGGCGGCGGAAGTTCCGGCGGTTCCGGATCTGGCGGCGGTGGCTACTAATCGCTTGCGATTTTTTGAATGTGATTTGATTCTAAGTTTTTTTCAGAATGCGGAACGTTTTCCGGAAAAAACTTAGGTCTTGCAGTTTTCATTTCGAAAATTCATCCTCGGTATATTTTTGATTCTCTTTCGTCGTTTTGAGCAAACCGAATCATCGATTTACGGATGGTTCGTCAATTTTCAATTGTAGAAACAGATAAACATTTTGAAAACGGTGAAAAGGCAAGTTTGAAAGATGTCCCAGGCCCCGCACAGAAATCTTCCGGAAAAAACAAATCGGATCGTCTCGCTTTTGTTAAGCGTATTCTTTTTTTCCGTCTATTTCTGGAACTCGATCGGATATACAAAATCGTTTTGGTTTCTTTCGATTACGATTTTCATTTCAGTAATTCTTTCGTATTCTCTCTGGGCATTGATTCACGAATGCATTCACGGAAATTTTTCAAATTCACGAAACGAAAGCCATCTCGCGGGAAGAATCCTTTGTATTCTTTTTGGAACTCCGTATCAGGTAGCGAAGACGGCTCATTTGATGCACCATAAGTTCAACCGCCAGGAAGGGGATCGAATCGAATATCTCGAAAAAAACGGCCGTTCGATTGCGATTCAAAAAGGGATCTACTATTTTAAGCTGTTTCAAGGAACTTATTTTTTGGAAGTGATCGGCGGTTTTTTACTTTCACTTCCACTTTCGTTTTCCGTTCCGTTAGCGGAAAAATATTTTTCCAGACTTCCGGTGCAAAAGGCGTTTTTTAAACAGATTCAAAAACAGGAAATCGTAAAGGAACTCAGGATCGATTCGTTTTTGATTCTTCTTTTGTATGGAAGCGCCTTTTATCTTTCCGGCCCTCTTGTTTGGGTTTTAGGATTTGTTTTGATTTTGAGAGGAGGAATCGTTTCCTTTTTGGATCATTCGTATCATTATGGAAATGGGATTGAAGACCGGAACTCCGCAACCAATCTAAGTCTTCCCAGCATTCTATCCTGTTTGTTTCTCAACTTCAATTATCATAGAGTGCACCATCGGTTTCCCGGTTGTTCCTGGGATCGTCTTCCGGCTCAGTTTGCAAACAGTGGGGACACGATGAATCGATCTTTATTTTCTCAGTGCTGGAATCAGTTCGGCGGTCTATTGGAAATTCCGGAAAGTATCTCGGAAAAATCCGAAACCTCGTAGATCAATTTGATTGTCAAAAGGGGGTTTTTCTACATTCTGTCGCTTAATGTCCTACAATCATAAGAACATCCTGGATACGGAACAATTCTCAAAAAAGGATTTGGATTTTCTCATCGAAAAGACCAGAGATATGGAACGTCTTGTCGAACAAAACAAGGCTTTTGGGATCTTAACCGGAAAGCTCTTGGCATCCCTCTTTTTCGAAGCGTCTACAAGAACGAGACTTTCCTTTGAGGCCGCAATGGAGCGATTGGGGGGAAGGGTGATTTCCACGGTAGGTTTTCAATTCTCCTCGATCTCAAAAGGGGAGACGTTGTATGACACCATGAAGATGATCGAGGCTTACGCGGACATCGCGGTGATCCGGCATCCGGTGGAAGGTTCTTCCCGGATCGCAGCGGGCGCGGTGAAAATTCCCGTAATCAACGCCGGTGACGGAGCGGGACAACATCCGACTCAGGCGCTTTTGGATCTTTATACGATCATTTCCGAAAAGGGGACGTTAGACGGCTTGACCGTCGCTTTTATCGGAGATTTGAAATACGGTAGAACGATCCATTCGCTCATCAATTTACTTAGGCATTATAAGGTTCGATTGTATTTGATTTCGCCGCCGGAATTGGCTTTGCCGGATTCTTATAAAAAAGGTTTGGAAGGTTATCCTCTTACCTTGGAAGAAACCGAGGACATCAAAGCTGTCTGGGAATGCGATGTAGCGTATGTGACAAGAATCCAGGAAGAAAGATTTCCGGATCACAAAGAATACGAAAGGCTCAAGGATCTTTTTAAGATCAATAAGGAGCTCATTCTCGCCTCCAAGAAAGAAACGACGATTTTGCATCCTCTTCCGAGGGTGAACGAACTTTCCACGGATGTGGACGATCTCCCGAACGCTGCCTATTTCAGACAAGCGAGATACGGTGTCGTGAGCAGGATGACTCTTCTTTGTCTTTGTCTGGGACAGGATTTCTAAATTCTTTGGAACGGAAACTCTGGACATACGAGGAAGCTCGGTCCATTCTACCCGTAGTCAGAGAGATTACGGAAGAATATTATTCTTACATATCGGAGCTGACCGCTCAGCTTCGGGAAAGTATTCTTCACGAAAACGAGATGGAAAAAAAAGAAGAACAGGTTCGGGTTGCGATCTTCGAATGGTCTTCTAAAATTCAAGAATACGGAATCGAAGTGAAGGGACTTTGGCTGGTCGACTTCGATCATGGAAACGGATATTATTGCTGGCACCTCGGAGAAGAAGATCTCCTTTTTGAACACGGATACGAAGAGGGTTTTGCCGGAAGAAAATTAATCGATAGGGATAAAGACGACGATGGCGAACATCAATGAGAATTATTTAAAATTAAAAGCGGGATATTTATTTCCCGAGATTTCAAAACGAGTAAAAACTTACTCCGAAAAAAATCCTTCCGCAAAGATCATTCGATTGGGAATCGGAGACGTGACTCTTCCGATCGTTCCTTCGGTCGTAAACGCCATGGTGGATGCTTCGAAAGAAATGGGGACTTCCGGCGGTTTTCACGGATACGGCCCCGAACAGGGATATTCCTTTTTACTCAAATCGATTGCGGATAACGATTATGGAACCTTGGGAATCAAAATCGATGAAAGCGAGATCTTTGTTTCCGACGGATCCAAATGTGACTGCGGGAATATTCAAGAAATCTTTTCTACGGACGCGAAGATCGCCGTCGCGGATCCCGTGTATCCCGTTTATGTGGATACCAACGTGATGGCGGGAAGAACGGGCGAAATCGGAACGGACGGAAGATATTCCAATCTGATCTATATGCCCGCGACAAAAGAAAACGGATTCCAACCGGAGATCCCGAAAGAAAAAGCGGATATCATCTATCTTTGTTATCCGAACAACCCGACCGGAACCGTAACCACAAAGGAAGCCCTCAAGGCTTGGGTGGAATACGCGAAAAAAAATAATTCCATCATTCTTTATGATTCCGCATACGAAGCGTTTATCAGCGAACCCGGCGTTCCCCGTTCCATTTACGAGGTGGAAGGAGCCAAAGAAGTTGCGATCGAGTTTCGTTCCTTTTCCAAAACCGCCGGATTTACAGGATTACGTTGCGCTTATATAGTCATACCGAAGGAATTAAAAGGTCGGACACACGGAGGGGAGGAAGTCAGCATCAATTCTCTTTGGAGCAGAAGACATACGACCAAGTTTAACGGAGTTTCCTATGTGACCCAGAAAGGCGCCGAAGCTTGTTATTCTCCTCAGGGCAAAAAAGAAATTCAAGAATCCATTGCATACTATATGTCCAACGCGGCGAAAATCCGTGAAGGTCTGAAAAAAGCGGGATACGAAGTTTATGGCGGAATCAACGCTCCCTATATCTGGTTAAAAACATCCGACCATCTTTCTTCTTGGGATTTTTTTGATCGGCTTTTGGAAAAAGCTCAGGTGGTAGGAACTCCAGGTTCCGGATTCGGTCCGGCGGGCGAGGGTTATTTCCGTTTGAGCGCCTTTGGAAAAAAAGAAGACGTGGAAGAAGCGATCGCAAGAATTTCTTCTCTTTGAGAATTTTTGTCGGAATCTGAGTCTCCATGCGATTCTGTGAGAGGAAGCTGTGGGAACTCATACCTCGTTCTTTTTGAATTTAAATCTATGATATTTAAAATGTAGGAACTCTTACGTTTCAAAATTGTCTCTTGTTGAAAAAGGTCTCCTGGTTTGGATTTGTCGGGAGACCCTTTTTTATCATGAATCTCACCGCGACAAAAGTCTTGGATCGAATCTTCAGAAATGATGATTTTCTATATGATGGATTAGGAATGGATTGGGAAAATGATTTGACCCAAGATGGAAATCCAAAAATTCCTTTCGGATGAATCGCCCAATCCTTTATCAAATCTTTGATAAAGCGACTTCAATTCAAAACGATCGAGTATCGATTTTTGTTGTTTTGTAAATGGTCCTGAATCAGAATCAAGGAGTACAGATTCCGTCGTGCTCATGGGCTCCGATCGAATATCCAAAAGATCCGAACGGCACGGGAGCGGGCGCGACGTTTGTGGTTCTGGGAATTCCGAAACGATCCAATTGATACAATTGAGAAATCGGAAACGCAAATCCGGGATCCACGCCGCCGTAAATCGAATCGCATCTGGACGTAGAGCTCAATCGGAATACGTTAAAAAAGCCCGCCGGCGGGTCAAATATCGGATTATGACCGAAGTTGATATGTCCGGCGTTCGTAAGCGGGGTGGGGGTTCCGCAAAGGGAGGTATCCATCAAACTACCCGGCTGAGGTCCGCAGAAACCAAAAGGGAGGACGATTGGGAATCCGGATCGAACCGGGGTGGTGCATCCAATGAAATTGTTTCCTCGAATATCCGATGCTAAATTGTTCACACTATTCGCATCGTAATTCAAACAAGTATTGTCTGCTGCCGTCGGGTTGGTAACGATCTGATTGTTGATCAGATTTAAATTTAAGTTTCCCGGAGCCGCTTGTTGATGAATCCCATACGATCGATTGGTCCCAACTCCCCCGAACATCGTATTGTGCACAAAAATAAAGTTAGGCGAATTGATCGATAACGCTTGCACCGCGGCAGAAGATGCTGCGGTGACCGGAGTCGGTGAGGTCAAATGATGCGGATTGAACACGTTATTTACGATGAAAAGTAGCTGGGTAGTATTGTTCGTGGCGTTGGCGATTGAAATTCCCAGAGAAAAATCGATCCCATCAAAGACTGCCACGTGCGAACCGCCACTGATCGAGTTGCCGCTGATGATTGCCTGGGTTCCATTGATTAAACGGATTCCGGCCGAAATCGAATTTCCGCTACCTCCCACAATATAATTGTTAGAAATGATTAAATTCGTTCCGACGCTGTCTGCATAAATTCCGGATCGTACGATGGATATGCCATAAGCGGCCGTGGCCGTGGAATCGGTACCAAAGATCGCATTTCGATCAATCATCAATCGATTCGTTCCCGTAGTTAGAAAACCGAGCAGGATTCCGGTCGACCAAGGATTGTTGGCATTTGTGAGAATCGTAAAACCTTGTATGAGAATATTTGCATTGAGCGTAAACACTCCTCCAGCGATCACAGCACAAGAAGTCCCTTCGCTGCCAATTGCGAGCCCACAGGAACCCGTCGCGACAGTATCTTGGATTACGGTCGCGAATGTATCGATGTCTCTTTCCAGAAAATCGGTACGAAACCCCCCTAAAAGCTGGAGTTTATCGATCAACCCCACTCGTTCGGCGACCGTGCTGATCGTATGGAATCCTTGTGCGACTAAAACATAACAAGGTGTGATGGTATTACACTGAGAAACCGCGAATTGAATTTTATCACAAGCGGTTGCGATCGTGCTACAGGTGCCGGCAACTGCTCCTCCCGGTCTTACATATTTGATCTGACTCGTAACACCGTATCGAAGCGGGTCAACGAGGTTAAACGGTCGACCGGTTCCCGCCTCGGTACAACCGGAAAGTTGAATACACTGTTCGAGTCCCGCGGTCCAAGTGGTGGCCGGGGTGATGGTGATTGTATTGCCGACATAACTGCCCGCATTCAGAGCAGAAGCAAACGCGCCTAGGTTGGAGGCACAGGGTCCGGAGGCCGGTGTTGGAATCGGTGCCGTAAAAGAACAACTCATTGGAGTCACCGGTTTTGAAAACGTGAATTGAATGCTACTGTTTAAGTCCAAAACGGTTTGGTTGATGGGAGTCGAATTCATCAAACTCAAGCAATTTACATTGAGAGTAATCGGAGCGTTATTGATGATTCCGGCAGCGGGAGGAACGGCTTCTACGAGACAGTTGTGCTGATTTGGATTTGTAAGAACCGATACGGAATACGCTCCCAGGTCAGGAACCTGACCCGCAAACGTATAACTTCCGTCGGAAGAAATCACGAGAGTATCGATCGCTCCGTTTCGAATGGAAAGCGCCCCGGTAGCACCGGTTGCAATTCCGAAGACGTTGACATTGAGATTAAAAAATTTGGTCCCACAATTGATTTCCACAGTATTCGAATTCGGACTGAGGATTCCCGTCGGATTGGTGATCGCACAGAATTGGCTCGGAATCGCGACCGGTTGGGTTACAATTGAAACTGAAAAATCAGAATATTTCCTCTTTTTCTCCGGAAAATCAAAGTCCCCGTTTCCTAAGATTGTGAGACTTTCGGAATTCTGATTGGAAATGGTCAAAGAAGAGCCGGCCGCAAGTCCTTGTACTCGAACTCGGAGAGCGATCGGAGCTTGAGAGCTTATAAAATAATTTGAGAAGATGGCGGTATCAATGAAAGAAGATCCGTTTGGTTTTGGAATACAAGATGAGAGCAGAAAAATATTTAGCAAAATCAAAAAAATCGGAAATTTGCCTATTTTTAATTTATAAAACTTTATCATCTCTGTATAAAAAAATATACGTTTATCAGATTAACAAATGAATTCCGGATTTTATTCATTTTTTTTGAAAAGAGTTTCGATCCATGAAATAAATTTCAAATTTTTGATCCGACTTTTACCAGAAAAAGAGAATCTTAGGATTCCGGCTCCGCTTCGGATATCTCTTTTTGGGAAAAGAGGAAAATTGGCAATTTTAGGAAACCAGGAAATTACCTCCTAAAATCGGCCCCCGCTGCCAAAAAATAAGAATTTTCAGGGGGATTTTTTGAAAATGAGAATTCTCGGAAAATCGAAATCGCATCCCTAAAATGGTCTCACCTTTTGGTTGAAAAACGAAACTTCAAAAAGTGTGGGAACTCCTAAGTTCTTGGATCGATTGTTAAGTCGTATTTCACTTTGGTTTGAGGGATGTGGGAACTCCTTCGATTTTGACTCTTGCCCAATGAGAAATCCCCTAAAATTTTAGAAACTGTGGAAACTCGTTTGTTTTAAAAAATCCAGTTCTCCGCACCATATAACAAAAATCTCATATTTGAAATTTATGTGGGAACTCCTCGAAAATCCGATAGAGCTTGGAATCGTTTTCGGTTTTTTTTTCATTTGGATTTTGGAAGATCCGTTCTCCAGTTCTCAAAACGGAACTTTCAAAACGGAATCTTTTCAGAAAACGGTCTTTTCCATTCCGAAAAAAGAGAGGAATTTTCTTGCCTACCGGAAAATAAGAGTATTCTGACGCCGATTCGGCAGTTGGAAATTTTTCTCCGATATGAAAATAGAAGTCCTCTACAGATACTTTCTCATCACTCCGACGACTCATCTCCCGGTAGTCGACGAGTCCGGAGATCTGGTCGGTCTTTTATCCCGCAAGTTGATCCAGATGGAAATGGCCGATTTGAGTTCTTCCGATCGCGAATACTCGCTGCTTCCGGATTCTTTTTTGGAAACGGAAATTCCCGAATCCTTTTTGCAATACTTTCAAAGACAAAAGTCCATTCCTGTCTTAACAAAAACGGGTGAAAAAAAAGAAGAATGGGATAAGGTCCAGATGATGTCCGGACTTGGAAAACTCGTCTCCGGAAATCGTCCTTCTACTGCGCCGTCAACCGGGGAAAAAAAACAAGAGATCGAACAGAATTCCCGTTTTTGGTTTATGGAACTGATCCTGCAAAACTTTCCGGATGGTCTTTTGGCAACGGATATCGACGGAAGTTCTATCTTTTATAACGAAACCTTTGAGCAGAACATTCTTCCCAAAAAATACTTTCGAGATTCTATCCTTCAGGCGGAAAGACTTTTGAAAGAAATGAGTAAGAATCTTTTGGCGAATTACTTAAAGTCCAACGAATTGCGCTTGGACGGAAATTCTCCATTTTCCCTACAAACGTATGTCACGGAACTGGAATCCAGTGTTCGCATTATCGTGCTCAAACAGGGTTCCAAGATTGCGGGTTATCTCTATCATTTTATTTCTCCGCGTTCGGGCTTGGGACAACAGGATGAGAATGGTCTGGAATTTCCTTCCGTTAGCGACGCTTTTTTTCAAAAGCTTCCTTTGGAAACCGTGCTCAAAGAGGTGGAAAGTTCTTTTATCTTCCATTCTTTAAAACGCAATCAGGACAATATTTCGCATACGGCGCTCGAACTCGGGGTTCCTCGAACCACGCTTCAAAATCGGATTAAATTTTTGGACCTTCAAAGTCGTTCTACGACCCCTAGGGAGAATCCGATTCCCCGCAAAAAAGCAAGTTCCCCTCCTGTTCAAAAATCGGATACGGCAGAAACTCATTCAAAAAAGTCGGAGACCGATTTTTCTTCTAAACAGTCCACCGTCGCTAAAAAGAACGAAAAGACGTCCGGTAAAAATGCCACTTCCAAAAAGAAGGTCTCTCATGTTAAATCGAACACTTCCAAGGTTTCTGGAAAAAAAAGAAAGCAACGTTGAATTATTTCGTTGACAGCCTTCAGTTCAATCCTTTATCTCAAGAGGAGAGCCGATCTCAACAGATATCTCTTCCACCCTGTATTCTCTAAAATAAAATCTCTAAAAGGCGAATCCTTCCCTTTTTTAAACTCAAGTAGCTCCTTATGGCAACAGCAAGACGAGACAATAAAAACAGACACCACCACCAAAATAATAACCACAACCAAAACGACTCTGAAACCGCCGATTCTTTAGAAGAAGAAAGCACCGGTCAGGAATCTCAGGATTTTGAGTCTTCTGAAAATGCGGATCACAGATCCCGCAAACGCAAAAGAGGCGGTTATGACGGTCCCACTCCGGCCCCGATCGATCTTGTAGAACTCAAGAAAAAAGCGATCGGTGATTTAATTGAAGTCGCGAAAGGTTTGGGCGTTGAAAACACGGGCGGTTTAAAAAAGCAGAACTTAATTTTCGCCATTCTCCAAGCGCAAGCGGAAAGAGACGGTCAAGTGCACGCCGCGGGTGTTATGGAAAAACTTCCGGACGGTTACGGCTTTTTACGATCTCCGGATTACAATTACGTTCCGGGTCCGGATGATATTTACGTTTCTCCTTCTCAGATCAAACTTTTCGGTTTGAGAACGGGGGATACGGTAGAAGGACAGATTCGCCCTCCGAAAGAATCCGAACGATTCTTTGCTATGCTCCGCGTGGAAACCGTAAACGGTTATACTCCGGATGTCGCCGGCAAACGCGCCCTTTTTGACAACCTAACTCCTCTCTATCCAAACGAAAGACTCAAGATGGAATACGATCCTTCGATGTTGGATACGAGAATTCTCGACCTCATGTGTCCGATCGGAAAAGGACAGAGAGCGCTCATCGTGGCTCCTCCAAGAACCGGTAAGACCATTCTGATGCAAAACATCGCGAATGCGATCACATCCAATCATCCGGAATGTACTTTGATCGTTCTTCTGATCGACGAACGTCCGGAAGAAGTGACCGATATGGCGCGTCATGTTCGTGGGGAAGTGGTTTCTTCCACTTTTGACGAGCCCGCTCAGAGACACGTTCAAGTCGCGGAGATGGTCATTGAAAAAGCGAAACGTCTTGTGGAACACGGAAAAGACGTCGTCATTCTTCTGGATTCGATTACGAGATTGGCGAGAGCCTACAACCAGGTGATCCCGACTTCCGGTAAAATTCTTTCGGGTGGGGTGGATTCCAACGCGCTTCACAAACCAAAACGATTTTTCGGAGCCGCGAGAAACATCGAAGAAGGCGGATCTCTTACCATCATCGCAACTGCGCTCATCGACACCGGATCCAAAATGGACGAGGTGATCTTTGAAGAATTCAAAGGCACGGGTAATATGGAAATCCATCTGGATCGGAAGCTTTCCGACAAACGGATTTTTCCCGCGATCGATATCAATAAGTCCGGAACTCGTAAGGAAGAACTCCTGATCGCAAGGGACGTTCTTCAGAAAGTATTTGTTCTGAGAAAAGTACTTTCTCCTATGAGTATCACCGAAAGCATGGAATTATTGCTGGAAAAAATGAGGCTTTCGAAGACAAATGATGCCTTTTTAGCCAGCATGAACACCCAGTAACCGCTAAAAAAAGGGAAACTATGAAAACTGGAATTCATCCAAACTATAGAGTTGCAAAAATCAGCTGTGCGTCTTGTGGAACCGTCTACGAAACCAGAACCTCCATCGGCGATATCAACATAGAAATTTGTTCCGCTTGCCATCCGTTCTTTACCGGAAAATCCAAACTCGTGGATACGACGGGTAGGGTGGACAAGTTCAAGAAAAAATACAAGATGCAGTGAGAGTTTTCACTCTCCACTTCTTTTTTATGCCGTCTAAACACCGGGCAGGAGAATTTTCATGAGCGTAATGGACTTCGCACGGTACAAACAAATCAACGACGACCGCGTTAACTATCGTGAAATGGAAGACGCGACTGTGGTTTCTAATTACAGAAACGTAGGTTGTGGAGACGGCTACCGCATTTATCTCAAAATCGATCCTACCGATCATATCACAGACGCAAGTTATACCACTACCGGTTGCGGTTTTGGAATCGTCGCGCTCGCGATGGCGACAGAATACGCCAAAGGTAAAACCGTCGATCAAATCAAAGCGGTAACCGCTGCCGACCTCGAGCAGATGTTCGAGTTTCCCGAAAGAAGAAAAAATTATCCCGAGTCTGCAGTCGCCGCGCTTTTGCAAGCTGTCAAAGATTATGAAAGTGGAGAAGGGGTTCCGAAAGAAAAAAGAATCACCGCAGCTAAGGCTCTCGAAATTTTAAAGGAAAAAGGTTCTCTGAAAGGGGAAGACTTATCCAGCATCATATTAGAAAAACAGAATTTTGACGGAGTGGATTTTTCAGGTTCTAATTTGGGACATGCGTTCCTGCAAAATTCCTCCTTTGTGGGCGCTAATTTTGAAGGCGCTAAACTCAGAGGTTCTTTTTTAAACAACGCGGATCTGAGAAACTCTAACTTTCGCGGTGCGGATCTTCGTTGGGCAAAACTCGCGGGTGCAAACGTGGAAGGCGCCGATTTTACGGACGCGATCTACGATATCGGAACCCGTCTGGATCAAAAACAAATTCATCTATTTAGTGTTATGAAAAAAGAAGGAAAAGATCTTTATCTAAATAAAGAGGCGGAATGAAACCGGGCGATAAAGTTAAAATCACCAAACGTACTTTTCTTCACAATGGAATTTTTGTTCATACCAATTCAATCGTTGAAATCATTTCTCTCGAAGGCGAAAAGCTGACGGTTCTCTTTCACGATAAAGAAGGATTTACCCACAATATTGAATCTCTTACCTTGGTCGACATCGCGCCGGTTTAAAACTAAGTTTCTTTTTTTGATTACGATCTCTTGTAATCGAATTCAGTTATATCTATGTGCTCTTTAGATGATCGAAGTAAAATTCGCTCCAGTTTTTAGTCAGCGCAATCAACAAGAGTCCATTGAATAAAATCAACAGTCCGTAGGAAAGCGGATAGATCAAATTCGGATTTTCTTTTGATAGAATCCCGAAAATCTTTTGAGCGAGATTTGAAAGGGCAAAGAATAAAAATAAGAATCGATTGCTTTGTTGAGTGAAAAATACAGTCGCATTCTGAATCAGATTTTTGTGATTTCTCGATCCGATCGCAATGAGAAGAAAGAGTAAGTATAGGAGTTGAGTGACGGTAGCAAAAATCACGAAATACAGTTTAGTAAAATCCTGAGTCGTAAATAAATTTTTATTATATCCGATCAAAAGCGAAATGCTTAAGGGCAAGCTCGCAATCAGATATTTTCCGTGAAATTGAATTAGGAGTAAAATAAATTTGCGAAAGGAAATTTCCTCGTTTTTTACGGACGGAGAAGTCACCTGGTATAATAATTTTAAAAATGCATACAAAGGATAAACGGCCAAAAATAAGGCCACAATCGAAAGGATCAAAGAAAAGATTCCGAGTGATTGGAAAATCTTATTTTGAAATAGGAGCGATAGAAGAAGAGAGCCTACTGCTGCCCAAAAATGAAGATTCGTTAGAGTTTCCAATAATGCTTTTTTGATATTTTTCAAACCTACTCCTTGTAATCGTCGATTCACATTATGGATTCGAAAAAGGCCTTTTTATTTTCCTTCAAAACCTCCTAAAACGGAGAAACTAAAGATCTATCCAAAAATTCATGGATACCGCTTGAGTGAGAGCCGTTCGGCTGTTTGCTAGCTAATTCACATTCGACACGTTGAGTTCCATGGATCGTTACATTCTCAAGAAGTCGCGTTGTTCCTTGTCTTCCCGTTCTCTTCTCCGTTTTTCTTTCTCCTGTTTGAGTAATTCCTCCGGAGTCCATTCTCTTGCAGGTTTTGTTTTTTTCATTTCTTGAGAAGAGGTGCTGCCTGACTTAGTTGCAGTCTCGGTCGATTCGATTTGGTTGGTTTCCGTTTTTTTCTTGGAGATGGTCGGATCCGATTTTTCCTGAATCTTATTTTGTTCGTATTTTTGTTTGTTGATATAATCGCCTGGATCGTATCCGGTTTTGGAGGAATTGTTTCCTTCGGTTCCGTCTGTTTTGGAATTTTTTGAATCGTTTTGACGTTCTAATTTTAAACCTGATTTTGTATTGAGTCCGGTGATGCCGGTTCCGGCAGGATTTCCGGAATTGTTTTTAGAATTAGCATTCGCGTTTGGATTGGACCCGGATCGATTGTTCGAATTTCCGTTGTCATAGGTTCCGTAATTTTCATTCGTTTTTGAAGAATTTGGATCAGCGCCGAAAGACGATGAGCGATTGCCTGCGGAACTCGAATTCGAACTTGATGAAACGGAAGAATTGGAATTACCTGCGTTAGTCGTGCTTGATCCCTGTTGAGGTTGCGCTCCCGACTGTATCGTTTCCGCGGTTTGGATACTCGTAGAAACGGGGAACAATTTTTCAAATCCTTCCAGGGACTTTTTTGGAATCATCGGAAACGGATTGGAAGGATCGGGTTTGATGGTTCCGGAAAGAATCGCATACTCCAAATTTTTTTGATTTTTCTTTTTTTCGACGTTTACGATTCCTTCGACAAGTTTGAGAACTCCGTCACCGGAGCGGATTCCGACGGGATTCTCCCTATGATCCGGTCTTTTGGTTACTTGTAGACCGCCCACTGAAATTTCGAGATTGGCTCGGTTGTCCAGATAATCGATAAAGATCATGGAATTTTCGGCGATCATGATTTCGGTTCCGTCAAGCAATCTCAACTTGGCTTGAGAACCTTCGGAAGTGAGAATCGTGTCCCGATTTTGAACGGAATTTCCCGTGTCGATTTCCTTCCACACGACTTCGGTGTCGTATTTTCTTTGGATTGTATTGGACTTATAAAGAATGGTTCCGATTACTTTTTGATTTCCATGATATCCATACTGGGTATAATCATATAAGAAGATCGTCGTAAACAAGGTTACGTTGAAGATTAGAATCAGCAGGATCGGCCTATCTCCGGAAAGTAATCTGTCCTTCGCCATCTTCTATTTAGACCCGGCGGGTTTGAATTCCATGCCGATTTGTTTTCTCAACTCTTTCAGATTTTTAGGACAATTCTTATCTTTTGCATGTCCCAAAACCGCATAAATCGTCTGAAGAGATTTTTTCCCTTTGACTCGAATCGGTTTGAGTTTCTCCAAGTTAAAAATCCCTTTCACCTTTTCATAAGAATTTCCTGTGATCAAAATATCCGCTCCAAATATCTTGGTCAGAGCTTCCACTCTTGAGGCAAGATTCACGGTATCTCCGATAACGGTATATTCCAGTCTATCTTCCGAACCGATTTGTCCGGCGATAACTTCTCCCGTGTTGATTCCGATGCCGATCTGAATTTTCGGTTTTTTTTCGGATCCTCGATTCTTATTAAATTGAATCAGACTCTTACGCATATCCAGTGCCGCTAAAATCGCCTTTTCCGTATCCGATGCGGTGTGTTCCAATTCTCCCCAAACGGCCATAATCGCGTCCCCGATATATTTGTTGACGCTTCCTCCGTTTCCGTTGATACACTTAACCATCTCTGTAAAATACTGATTTAAAAATTCGACGACAAGTTCCGGTTCTATCTTTTCAGAGATGGAAGTAAAATTTCTGATATCGGAAAAAAGAATCACACATTCCCGTTTATCCCCTCCGAGTTTTACTTCTCCTTTGAGAACCATTTCGGCGATATCCTTATTGACGAATTTTCCGAATGCGTCCTTCATCTTGTCGCGATCGGAAAGCCCTTTTCCCATTTCGACAAAGGAAGTGGTCAGTTTGCCGATCTCGTCTCCCGATTCCGCCTTGAGGGTAAGCGCAAAGTTTCCCCTTTCGATTTCCTTGGAAGCGTCCACGAGTTTGAGGATGGGTCTTGTCAATCTTCTCGAATAAAAAAACACGAATAAAATGGAGATATTCAATACGACAAACATCAGATAAAGATTTCGTTTTTGAATGTTATAAACTTCCTCAAACGCTTTTTTTTCGGAAGTGCTCGAGATGACCCCGAGACCAGAGTATCCGATTCTTCTAAAAGAACCTAGGTAGTATTGATTGTCTTTTCCCTTGTATCTGGTTTGCCCGTTGCTGATCGAACTTTCCAAAAGATTTTTAACGATCGGTTCGTCCGTAAGATCGGTTTGTTGCAGAATCAGTTTCGGATCCGAGTGTGCGATCAACTTTCCTTCGTTGCTTACAAGATAAAATTGTGTGATTCCTGAAGTTTTAAAAGAATCCAGGATAGATTCCATATGAATCAAAGAGACTACCACTGCGGAGTTCACTCCATCTCCCAATACGACGGAAAGATACAATACCGGTTTGTGGAAATCGGGAGACGCATTGAATACGACTGGCTTTCCGATTTGGGCTTTTTTCTGACTGTTTAAATATTTACGAACGATTTTATCAACGTCTTCCACGGAGGTTTTGAATTCTTTGAGACCGGATCCGTTGACGATTCGTTTTACCCCGTTGTATTCTCCGTTTTCTTTTCGAAATATTTTGAGATAAAAAATATCGTCTTCGTTTTCAAGGATATCATTGGATTCTTCGCTACCGGCAATCGATCTCGCGAGCAATAAGGATCGTTTTGTCAGAGAGGATATATCGGATCGAACTTTTTGACTGATTACATCGGTCAATTTTAAGTTGTTCTCCTTGATTCTGACCTCGTTGTCCGATTTGAAAAAGTAGGTGGCGAGTGCGATGATCACTCCTAAGGATGTCAGGATGATGATCGAAATGATCACCATAAGTTTCTGACGGATGTTCCAGTGATACAAATTGAGAAATGAATTCATAAAGTTTCCGCGGATACTTTGTTTTCCGATGACACGAGTCTATCCCATCGAAAGAAACCTATAAAACAACTCTATTTTAAAAGTCCTTTTAAGATGATCGGAATTTGGACTTTCGGAATCGAGTAAATAACCGCTTTGGATTACAATTTCACGGCTTATAGCAGAAAAATTAAATTTAAAAATGAGAAGGTATATTTTTAAAATTCGCCTTCTCATCTTTACGTTTTGTACAACAAGAAAACGATTTTCCCGTTCCCGTTTTTATTTTTGATCTTGGATTCAAACTGAGTGTTTTTTGTTTCTGGAATGTGTCACTTTTGAAACGAAACATCAATTGTTCTTTTCAACATAGGCAAACTCATGGATCGCTCTCTACGGATCGCTATTTCAGCTATGCTGGAAAGCCAACATTATGCCGAATGACCTTGCTACACGACCCATAGGGAGTGTTGCATTGAGTTTCCGGGAATGAGGCATTGAGTTAAAACGCTCCGCTGCCTTATGGCAATCTCGCTCTCTACGGATCGCTATTTCAGCTATGCTGGAAAGCCAACGGCAACGCTCCGCTGCCTTATGGCAATCTCGCTCTCTACGGATCGCTATTTCAGCTATGCTGGAAAGCCAACGGCAACGCTCCGCTGCCTTATGGCAATCTCGCTCTCTACGGATCGCTATTTCAGCTATGCTGGAAAGCCAACGGCAACGCTCCGCTGCCTTATGGCAATCTCGCTCTCTACGGATCGCTCGATTCCCGCCAGAGTCCGTGATTTTTGATCAGTTCTACGAGTTTTTCGTCCGCAATCTCGCTTGGAACATTTTTCATCACGATCTCTTTTCCTTTGTAAAGATGGACCTTGCCCGGGCCGGCGCCTACGTATCCGAAATCCGCATCCGCCATTTCTCCCGGGCCGTTTACGATACACCCCATGACTGCGATTTTGACACCTTTGAGATGTCCGGTTCTGGACTTGATTCTGGCCGTGGTTTCCTGAAGATCAAATAGGGTTCTACCGCAGGAGGGACAGGAAATATATTCTGTTTTTGTTAAGCGAAGCCGGGTTCCCTGTAGCAGATCGTAGGAAAGTTGGAAAATTTCTTCGAGATACGATCCCGGATCCGTTCGGATCCGGATGACATCCCCGATCCCGTCGATCAGAAGCCCCCCGATTCTGATCGAGGAATCATACAACGCGGTTTCGGGCGTTTCAAAAGAGCCGTGTAAGACGATCGGAAATTCGAAATTACTCAGGATCGTTCCAAGTTTTCGATAGTCGTATAAAATTTCGCGGGTATCGAGGGAAAACAAAACGTTTTTGATTCCCATTTCGACTAACGTGTCTGGAAGTCCTTTTAGGGATTCTAGTTTTTCACCGCTCGTGTGAATTTCGGTATAAAGTCCGGAAGTCTGTCTATCTTTCAAAAAGGAGAGCATTTTTTCTCCGTCCTGAAACTGTAAAAAAGGATCGAATACGATTTTCGAAAAACGTTTCAATTCTTTCTGGAATTTTTCGTTGAGGGAAATATTTTTTCCGAGAAGAATTCCCACGGGAATTGAAAGTGCCGTCGCGGCTTCTTTGATTTCTTCAAGCTGATACGGTTCCGGAGAATCCACCAAAATGCTTTCCGGTTCTATGGATAGGTGTTTTCCGTATTGATAGAGCGACGCTATGTTTGCCAAAAAACGTTTTGAATTTTCAAACGGAAGAATCGTTTCCACTCGGACCGGATGCGATTCCCCTGCTTCGAACTTTCCGATCTTGATTTCGCTGCTGTAAAATCGTTGGTATGCAAACGGATTTCTAAATTCGGAATATCCCTTTGCCTTTTCAAAACTCGTTTTTCTTCCGTTAAATTTGTCCGCGAGGAGTTTGGCGACGGGAACTTCGAGCACCGGATCTTCCGTGAGAGAAACACGGATCGTATCTCCGAGTCCGTCCTCCAAAAGGGAACCGATTCCGATCGCTGACTTGATCCTTCCGTCTTTACCGTCACCGGCTTCGGTGACGCCGAGATGAAGAGGATAGTCCATCCTCAATTCTCCGAAACGAGACGCGAGCATACGATAGGCTTGGACCATCACCTGCGGATTCGAAGCTTTCATACTCACAATAATATCATAATAATTGAAACTTTCCGCGATCCGGATAAATTCGATCGCGGATTCCACCATTCCCTGAGGTGTGTCTCCGTATCGATTCATGATTCGATCGGAAAGGGAACCGTGATTGGTTCCGATTCTCATCGCGACTCCGAGTTCTTTGCATCGGATCACGAGAGGGGAAAATACTTCCGAGATTCTTTCCAGCTCTTCGTTGTATTCGGAATCGGTATAATCCCGAACGGAAAATCTTTTTTTGTCCGCAAAATTTCCGGGATTGATTCTTACCTTTTCCACAAACTCCACGGATTTCATCGCGACACTCGGTGTGAAATGGATGTCGGCGACTAACGGAACTTTGCTGCCGGCTTTTTTGAGTTCTCTGCGAATGTTGGGAAGGTTGTCCGCATCCGGCTGGGAAGGGACGGTGAGTCTTACGATTTCGCAACCGGCGCGTTCCAATTCGAGAATTTGTTTTACGGATCCTTCGGTATCGGTCGTGTCGCTGTTGATCATGGACTGGATCCGAATCGGATTGTCTCCGCCGATTCCTATGTCTCCCACTTTAACTTCTCTGGTTTTTCTTTTTTGATAAGCGAACGGGGTGTAATTGTATCTAAAGTTCATACTTGTCTAGGATTCCGGGATTTTTTTCGGGAATCCCTCTCTATTCAGACAGCTTCGGAGAGAATTCCCGCCCCGTCATTCTCCTTTTTGCATGGAAATCGAAGACTCATTTTTTCAAAACGAAATTTGATTCCGGGTCCCCTGTCTCCGATATATACAAACACACCATCGGAAATAAATTGATATGGAATTTCCTTCTTTAAAACATACCGAAACCTATAGAATCCGGGTGACAGTGGCCATCTATCGCGGCAATATTCTGTCTTATAAAAACGACGTTATCATTCCATCCGAATATACGCGGAGAACAGAAGCGCGGGCTCATATTCAAAAGGAACTTGCCGAACGATTGTTGCATTCCAACTTTTTCCGGTCTCCAAGACCCGATTACGATTTGGTCCGTTATACGGAAGAGGCGACCTGTAACACGTTTTTGAGATATCGAATTCTTTCCCTCAAAACCGGAGAGAGTCTGATCAAGGAAAGAATTTAATTCCTGATGGGTTAGGGGAAGAATAAACGGCCTATAAAAAAGGCGATCCTTTGAAAGTTTGCGGGTCGATTGTAACATCGAGGTTTTGTTTTTATAAAGGAAGTTGAAAACGCCCCTCTATGATTCCTTGGACGGTCAGATCCTCGTCGAGATTTTCCCATCGTAAAGCATACCCGTCTAACTCGAGTTTTACTTGTTTGAGATCGGAATCCGTAGCGGATTTTAAAAGTTTAAATCGATTCGCAGGGTATCGAACGACCCGTAAGGAGTGAGATAAGTGAGATAGATAGTTCTTCATAATTTTTAAAATTGTCGGCACGAAATTTACGGTGGAGCTAAACAAATGTATGTCAATGATAATTTAGGATCGATCTTGTCCTTATGATTTAAGAGTTTCTTGTGCTCGGATTCGATCTGATGATTTCTCAACTACGTTGAGAGCCAACATTATGCGAACGCCCCGTAGGAAGGTGAGCATTGAGTTTCCGCTTCGCGGCTTTCTCGCTCTCATCGAATGACCCGTAGGGAATGAGATGTTGAGTTATATGGATCGCCGATTTCTCAACTACGTTGAGAGCCAGCGCTTTCGCTTCGCGGCTTTTGGCTTTCTCGCTCTCATCGAATGACCCGTAGGGAATGAGATGTTGAGTTATTTGGATCGCTCGAAATTACTTGAATTCCTGAAAACGAGCGGAAAACTGGCGAAGGTTTCCCGTTTTATCTTGTTTCTGCGTTCCTTTGGAAGAATTCGGAACGTTGCGGAATGAACGGGTAACGGCGTGTAATTGAAGCTTGAAATCAAATCGTATGAACGGAACTGAAAAGAAAATCATAGAACAGAATTCTCACGGTGAGTATGAACTCACCGCATACGGGGAATTTTTGAGTTATTTTCATACGCACATTCAGTTGTTTAACGGATTGATCGGCGGAAAAAAAATACCCGCGCTGGAGCAGGAATCTCTCAAACAGAAGGTCCGTTCTTATATCGTAAATAACATTCAAAAAACGGAACAGTTTTTTGATCATCTTCCCAAGTTTGCGGAATATCTCGGGATCTCCCAAAACGATCTTTCTTCCTTCATGACTAAAAATTTCATGAGCACTCATACCGGAATTAAGAATAAACTTATCGAGCAGGAAAAGGCGAACGCCGGAAAGCCAAAGAAAAGAAAGTATTCCCGGATCTCCGAAGAAATCACGGAAACGATCGGCGTTCTGATTCCCGCCGGGAAACGTTTTATCGGAATGGAAGGTTATGTTGTCTTGAGAGACGACGCGACCGGAAAAGATTTGGAGCCTTCCGCTTCTTCTTTTGGGGAAGTTCCGAAAGCGGACGCACCGGGCGCTCCGAAAAGACCCGTCGCTCCGCCGGTTTCGATAAAGAAGGCCCAGGAAATCTTGATTCTTACCGAGATCGTGGAAAAGTTCGGCGCTCAATTTTCCGGAAACACTTTGGTCCTAAAAAAGGAAGAGCTGGACGAAGACGAAGTTTCTACAAATGCTTCCTCCTCTCTCGGTGGAGACGAATTGTTAAGCGAAGTGGACGATCTTCAGTTCGGAGGTTTTGACGAACCTACGTTTTTAGAAGAGGAAGAGATCGGTATCTCTTTCGAACCTCCGGTGATCATTCCATTTTCCAAATATATGGAAAGTATAAACCGTGTGCGTCAGTTTCAAAAAGACGGACAAACGGAAGCGTATAAAAAATGGGTCATGACTCTTCCGCCGGAACTTTCCGCATTGATACAAATTCATTCTTATGTTTTGAAAGAAATAAAAAATGAGCCCGTGGATTGGAACGGAGTGATCGCTTCGATTTCTTCCCGCATCGGTTTAAAAGATACGAGACTTTGGAAGGTATTGGATCTCACTCGAACGTTTGTAAATTTGAGAGCCGGTTTGGAAAAAGCTTTTGTGTCTTCCAAAAACGCAGGTCCCGGAATGGAAGAGCTCGTAAAAAAAGCGTGGCCTCATATTCTGAAAATTTTTGAAGAATATCCGGATACAAATTCTCTGCGTCAAAAGTTAGATCAGCTTTTTTTACGAATCCCGGATCCGACTCAGAGGAAAAAACTTTCGGATCTCTTTCTTCCGATCTTGCAAAGTATCTAATCAAAACAGTTTTCGATCCGCGTTGTTTTCATTCCCCATTCTTAAATTTCCGATGAATCCGAGTGCCGACTTGCTTAAAGTTCAGGCAGTTTGCATTTGCACTCTAAAAACTGCGACGTGATTGCGGTTCGTTATAGTCTAACGGATAAAGATCTATCTTTTTTAGGTCTGGATTGTGTTTTGAATTCGTGATATGCTTTGAATCAAAGAGGTACATTGTTTGAGAATATTATTTCAATCCTATCTTTCAAAAGAATGTTTTCAATTTACGCAACTCTCAATTTACTGGCTTGTAACTGGGGAATTTTGCTGAAATTTCAGCCATAGGCGCGCCCGACGCTGTTTGTAAACCAGGGAATTAGGATCATGAGGGATCTCGGCAGATGAATGATGTAAAAGAACAGTTACAACTCCAAAATTATCTAGAGGAAAACGGCCTTTATGACAAGACGTTTGAACACGATAACTGCGGAGTGGGATTTGTTGCTTCCTTTCAGGGAGAAAGCAGTCACAAAATCGTATCTATGGGACTCAAGGCCGTTGCGTGCCTGACACATAGAGGGGCCGTGGATGCGGATATGGTTACCGGAGACGGTGCCGGTATCATGATTCAGATTCCTAAGAAGCTGTTTGCAACCTACATAGAAGACATGGGTCACAGAAGACCCGACGAAGATTCCATCGGAGTCGGAATGATTTTTCTTCCAAGAGAAGACATCGATAAACAAGATATGTGTCGGAGTCTTGTGGAATCAGCGTTGATGGAGTTTAACTTTAAACTGTATGCATGGAGATACGTCCCCGTAAATCCGGAAGTTCTCGGACCAAAGGCAAATCAATCCAGACCCCAGATCGAACAAGTCCTCATCGGAAAACCCGAAGGAATGTCCAACGACGACTTCGAAACCAAGTTATTTTTGATTCAGAAAAAACTAATGAGAGACGCGGATCGTCTTTCTCTCGCGGGAGATTTGTATATCTGTTCTCTTTCTTCCGAAAGAATCGTCTTTAAAGGATTGTTTAACGGAAATCAGGTTTCTCAATTCTACGAAGATCTCAATTCGGAGGACATGGTTTCTCCGTATTGTATCTTTCACCAAAGATATTCCACAAACACATTTCCTTCTTGGGCGCTTGCGCAGCCGTTTAGAATCCTCGCTCACAACGGAGAGATCAATACCATCGTAGGAAATAGAATCTGGATGCTCGCGAGAGAGGAAGAGCTCGAGTGTAAAAAATGGGGCGAATACCAAAAGGAAATTCATCCTATCATCCGCCCTCATATGAGCGACTCCGCGAGTTTAGACAACGCGATGGAAGCGATCGTTCGTTCAGGAAAGGACGTTCTTCAGGCAAAAGCGATGCTCGTTCCGAACGCTTGGTCTAAAAATCTCACGATGTCCGAAGAACTCAAAAGTTTTTACGAATATAATAATACTTTAATAGAACCTTGGGACGGCCCCGCCGCTCTCGCGTTTGCGGAAGGCGATTGGATCGGAGGCGCTCTTGACAGAAACGGCCTTCGTCCGGCGCGTTATGTGGTCACCGAAGACGGACTTTTGATCATGGGATCCGAAGCCGGTCTCGTTCAAGTGGACGAAGAAATCATCACTAAAAAGGGACGTCTTGGACCTGGAGAGATGATCGGGATCAACCTCAAAGAGAAAAAACTCTACTACAACGAGGACATCAACGCGCTCTTTGAAAAGAAATACGATTATAGGGAATGGTCCAAAGAGAACGTAACGTATCTCAATCAGGATTTGGATTCGTCCATGAAAGATACGATCACCTATAAAGGCGACGATCTGAGAAGAAGACAGGTGTTGTTTGCGTATTCGCCGTTTAAACAAAAATCGGTGATCAAACCGCAGGCCGGTCAGGGAAAAGAAGCGATCAGCTCGATGGGGGACGATACCCCTCTGTCGATTCTGATGCTTTCCAGAATCGGGCTTTATACTTATTTCCGTCAGAGATTCGCGCAGGTAACCAACCCTCCGATCGATTACATTCGTGAAAAAGGTGTGACCTCCCTTTACACTCGCCTTGTGAAAAAGATGAACCTGTTCGGAGACGAAAAACCTCAGAACTGCCTGGTTCTTTCTCATCCGTATCTCACAAACTTGGATCTCAAACGGATCCGAGACATGGATGGAAAGCCGTATAAGATTTTAACCTTGGACGCTACTTTTGAAGCGCACGTAGAAGAATCCAATACTGCATTTAATTATCTGGAAAAAGCTCTAGAAGGACTTTTAGAATCCGCTCTTTCGGCTGCGAAGTCCGGAACAAACATCCTTGTTCTTTCGGACAAAAAACTTTCGAAAGAAAGAGCTCCGATTCCTATGGAATTGGCGGTTGCGGCGGTTCACAATCATCTCATCCGAAACAAAACCCGTTCCGCGGTTTCGATTCTTGTAGAGACTGGATCTGCATTCGAAATTCATAATGTGGCTGTATTGTTGGGATACGGCGCCTCCGGTGTGAACAGTTATCTGATCTGGGACACTCTGTTTGACCTTTGGGAAAAGGGAGAATTTGATTCTGAAGAAGGGGCTCGTCCGGAGTTTCACAAGATCTGCGGAAACTATCGTTACGGAACCGATGACGGACTTCTGAAGATCATGTCCAAGATGGGAATTTCGATTCTTTCCTCATACGTGGGCGGTCAGGTTTTTGAAGCGATCGGTCTTTCCAGAACCCTTGTTTCCAAATACTTTCCCGGAACTTATTCCAGAATTTCGGGAATCGGAATCGGCGGGATCGAACAGAACATTCTGAGAAACCACGAACAGGCATTTTACAAAGAACTCAATCCGGAAGATTTTATTTCCGAAAAGGACGATCAACCTCATCGTTGGTCTCCGAGAGTCGTTAAGTTTTTGAGAAAGGCCGCTGTCGACAATGACTACGAAGCGTTCAAAGAAGCGACTAAGATTCTCAAAGAAAGCGATCCGATCAATATCAGAGATTTGTTCGACTTCGTGGCAAGAAAACCGATCCCGATCGAAGAAGTGGAGACCGTTACCGAAATTCAAAAACGTTTTCTCACTCCGGGAATGTCACACGGCGCGCTGTCGATCGAAGCTCATACGGATCTTGCGATCGCCATGAACCGGTTAGGCGCTAAGTCTTCTTCCGGAGAAGGCGGGGAAAATCCTTCTCGTTACGTAGTGAACGAAAACGGAGACCTGGCAAATTCTTCGATCAAACAGATCGCCTCCGGAAGATTCGGAGTTACTTCGGAATATTTAAATTCTGCGACGGAAATCGAGATCAAGATCGCTCAAGGTGCGAAACCGGGCGAGGGCGGTCAGCTGCCGGGCAAGAAGAACAACGAGGAGATCGCGACCAACCGTCACACTCCGATGGGAATCGATTTGATTTCTCCTCCGCCTCACCACGATATTTATTCGATCGAGGACTTATCCCAGCTCATCTACGACTTGAAGATGGCCAATCACACGGCGCAAGTATCCGTAAAACTTGTATCCGAAGCGGGAGTAGGAACGATCGCGGCCGGCGTTGCAAAAGCGAACGCGGACGTGATTCTGATCTCCGGTCATGTGGGTGGAACCGGTGCGGCTCCGATTACTTCGATCAAGTATGCCGGGTCTCCTTGGGAACTCGGACTTTCGGAAACACATCAGGTTTTAGTAATGAACGGACTCAGAGACAGAGTCGTTTTAAGAACGGACGGCGGAATCGTTTCAGGAAGAGACGTGATCATCGCGGCTTGTCTTGGCGCTGAGGAATACGGAGTGGGAACTGCGTCGCTCGTCGCTCTTGGTTGTATCATGGCGAGAAAATGCCACTTGAACAACTGTCCTACCGGAATCGCGACTCAGGATATTAAATTCCGCGCGAAATACAAAGGATCTCCTGATCAGCTCGTGAATCTGTTCACTTGTTTGGCGCTGGAAGTCAGAGAGTATCTCGCAGAATTGGGATTTAGATCCATCGACGAAGTCATAGGAAGAACGGATCTTTTAAAACAAATCACACGTTATGATAGAGACAGATTGGATTCTTTGGATCTCAATCCGATTCTCGTTCGTCTGCCTCTGTTTTACGATCCTGCAAAACAGAAAAAAGACAGATCGATCCGTAAAGAACCGATCGGAGAAGTTTTGGACGATCGTATCATCAAGGACGCGGAAAAAGCTCTGGAAGGAAAATCTTCCATGGCTCTTTCCTACCTGGTGCGCAACACAAACAGAACCGTGGGTGCGAAAATCTCCGGTCTGATTGCGAGAAAATACGGATCCAAGGGATTGCCTGGAAAACTGGAAATCATCTTGGAAGGAACCGCGGGACAATCTTTGGGAGCTTGGCTCGTGAAGGGAGTTCAGATCACTCTTTCCGGAGACGCGAATGACTATGTCGGCAAGGGGCTCTGTGGTGGTGTGATCGTCGTCAAGAAACACAGAAAGTCCAAACTCAAAGCGTATGACAATACGATTTTGGGAAACACATGTCTTTATGGTGCAACTTCAGGAAAGTTATTCTGTTCCGGAAGAGCTGGAGAACGTTTTGGCGTTCGGAATTCCGGTGCCGAAGCCGTTGTTGGTGGCGCCGGGGATCACTTTTTGGAATACATGACCAGCGGAACCATCGTATGTCTCGGAAGCGTAGGTAAGAATATGGGCGCAGGTATGACGGGCGGAGTCGCATACTTTTTCCAGAGAGATTGGGACATTCAACCTCTTCTGAACAAAGAATACGTAAAAACCGTGGATCTGGAACAGGGCGACTACGAAGTCATCAAGGGTTTGATTGGTGAACATTCTAAATTGACCGGATCCGATCTTTCGGAAGGAATTCTGAAGGATTTTGATGAAAATAAAAGTTATTTTGTCAAGGTAGTTCCGAAATAAACTAGAAGGCATCGAACGAAAATCCCTCTTTGGCGGTCTTACATTTATTAGGCGGTCGGAGGGGCGATTCTCTTTTTTGTCTTTGCGATTAGAATCTTCTCATTGAAGAATTTTCTAAGAAATCGGCGCAAGCGGCGGGTTTCTTTTTTGGAAAAATACAATGTTAAGAATACACATAGCTCTCGCGTTTTTTGCCACGATCCTACTTTTTGCGGTCGCAAATCGGCAACAGAAAAAAGAAACCAATCTCGACGATTTTAAATTCCCTGAGACGGAAGAAACTGTGGTTTTAGATCCTGTTTCGGGAGTTAAAATTCCGGTGATTAAGTTTTCCTTTGAGGATCTCAAGAAAAAAGCCCGAAGCATGGCGCATGGACGTTATGCGAAACCGCAATTTGTATCGACTCATTTTTTAAAGGGTTTGAGCTGGGATCAGTATAAGCGCATCCGATTTAAACCGGAATCTTCTCTTTGGAAAAAGGAAGGAAATCCGTTTCAGATACAGTTTTTTCATCCCGGACATCTATACAATACGAACGTCACGCTTCACGAAGTAAGATCGGATTATGCAAGACAGATTCCGTATGACGATACCTATTTTGATCTTTCCAATCTAAAGGTTCAGGGGGAAATTCCCAAAGGTCTCGGTTATTCCGGCTTCAAGATTCATTATCCTCTTAACACTTCCGAACATACGGACGAGTTTACCGTATTTCAGGGAGCGAGTTATTATAGAATGGTTTCTAAAAAACAAGTCTACGGACTATCCGCTCGCGGGATCGCGATCAATACGGGCATGCCTTATCCGGAGGATTTTCCCGGGTTCACTCATTTCTGGATCGTTCATCCGGACAAAACGGATTCCACAATTTTCGTATATGCATTGTTAGATGGAAAAACGGCGACTGGAGCCTATGAATTTCAGATCAGTCCTGGAAAGGTTTCTTCGGTCCATGTTAGCGCCGAGGTGACTCTCAGAACCAAGGTGGATCGTTTTGGAATCGCCCCTCTGACATCCATGTATTGGTATTCCGAAACGAAAGCAATTCCGGAAGGACAGGTCTATCCCGAGTCTCACGATTCGGACGGATTGATGATCGAGTCCGGTAAGGGGGAATGGATCTGGAGACCTCTGGATAATCCGAGACGATCTACGATCTATAGTTTTCAGGAGGAAAATCCCAAGGCCTTCGGTTTGATTCAGAGAGATCGAAATTTTGCGAGTTATCAGGATGATTCGATGAAATATCATCTGCGTCCATCCGCATGGGTGGAACCCGAAGGAAACTGGGGAAAGGGAAGTGTTCAACTTTTGTTAAATCCAACGATCCGGGATTCGGACGATAACGTAGGCGCGTTTTGGGTTCCGGAAATTTTTCCCGCGCCCCTACAGCCGTATGAATTCAATTATACCATCCGCTGGTTAAACGAAGATCCCTTGCCTGACGATCTGGCAAAAACGGTTTCCACACGAATCGCTCCGGTTACTGGAGAATCGGATATGCATGTTTTTTACGTGGATTTTGCGGGCGAAAAATTGAAAGATCTGGATCCTTTTACGTATCTACAAGCCGTCATTGACGTCGGAGAA